>CAWUTW010000125.1:0-13226 GCA_963925585.1 uncultured Polynucleobacter sp.
TTCAGCTGATGCCTGCTGCCTGCTGAACATGAGCAAACACCGCCAGCCCGCATTTTTTATTGGGCATGGCAGCCCGATGTACGCTTTAGAGCCCAACCGCCACACAGATGCATGGGCGGCGCTCGGTAAGCGTCTTCATAAACCGGATGCCATTCTCGTGATCTCAGCCCATTGGCTGACGCGGGGCATTTGGCTGACAGCGATGCTGCAGCCCAAAACCATTCATGATTTTGGCGGCTTTCCCGAAGCCTTATTTCAAATTCAATATCCAGCTCCGGGCAGTCCAGCCCTCGCGCAGCGCGTCCAGTCCTTGTTAAAGCAAGCGGTGGTTTTAGAAGAACACGAATGGGGAATCGATCATGGGGCATGGTCGGTATTACGCTACCTGTATCCGCATGCCGATGTGCCAGTAGTGCAACTGAGCTTAGATGGATCGCTCAGCGCGAAGGAGCACTATACACTCGCCAAGCAATTAGCACCCTTGCGCGATGAAAACATCCTGATTCTGGGTAGTGGAAACATTGTCCATAACTTGCGCTTAATTGATTGGGACTCTGATGCAGCACCGCTGCCATGGGCAACCGAGTTCAACCAATTCTTTATGAGTCAGATTTTGGCTAATCAGCATCCTTCTTTACTTGACTGGCAAGGAGCAGGTGATGCGGCTCGGCTGTCGATCCCAACCCCAGAGCACTATTGGCCTGCTTTGTATTCCCTAGCGCTACAAGGTAGCGGCGAGCAGGTGGAAATTATTAGCAATGGCATTGACATGGGCTCAATTAGCATGTTGTCTTTCCTCATCCATTAACTACAATCAAGGCATGGGGACATCACTTGTAGCGATTTTTTTTGGAGCGGGCTTCGGTGCGCTATTGCGCGCTGGCTTTAACGTCTTGGGCGCGGGGATGGTATCGGGCTTTCCCATGGGCACCTTGCTGGCTAATTTATTTGGCGGTTATTGTGTTGGCATTGCCGTGGCTTTTTTTGGTAACAATGCTGCCATCGGGACTGAGTGGCGATTATTTATTATCACTGGGTTTTTAGGCGGGCTGACCACATTCTCCAGTTTCTCTGCAGAAGTGGTTGAGATGATGCAACGTGGTGAATACACCTGGGCAGTGGGCACTGCGTTGTTACACGTGATTGGCTCGCTTGTACTGACCCTCCTTGGGATCATGACCTACCAAGCCCTCAAGTAAGTTTAGATTACACCCAGTAATCCTAAAACGGCGCCAACCAGAATGAGGTACATCGGGTGCCAGCGGGTTATGGTAGCAATGACTGCTGTACCGAGTGTTAAAGCATAAGTAATCCAGCTGGTATTAATCTGCATTGCGATTTGCCAGGCTGAGGCAAGAATCAGTCCAACTGCAAGCGCTGCTGCCGCAAATTGAATGGTTTGCTTGGCTCGCTCGTGTCGCATTGTGCTAATTAAGCGCTGCAGCCAAAAGATCAGAATAGAAGATGGCCAGCAAATCGCCAGCGTTGCGATCAGCGCGCCTACTACGCCACTCACATGCCACCCAATGAGTGTGACCGTCATTAAATTCGGCCCTGGTGCCGCTTGGGCAATCGCAAAATAATGCCCAAAGGTCTCGGCATCAATCCACTGTTTTTGTTCGACCGCAATCGCAAAAAGCGTTGGCAACAAGGCATTGACTCCGCCAAAGGCAATTAATGAGAATGCAGATAAGGTGATAAATAAACCCAGCAGGATCATGCGACCCCCTCTGTTTTATGCCAAGCAATAAATAGGGCGAGCGGCGAAGCAATTAAAACGACCCACCCCAGTGGTAAGCGAAGCCAAGTAGCAATAAATAAGGTCACCACAACAACCAAGAGCATCCGCGGATAGCGCAATTCTTCACGCAGCATCTTGAGGCCAGTGGCTGCAATTAAGCCAACGCCTACTGCAGATATGCCGCGGAGCATACCCTGAACTGATTCAAGGTAACTAAAGTGGTCGTAGAGCATGGCCAATAGCAAGACCACACCAATGGGTGCCAACATCAAGCCCAAGACTGCGGCGAGTGCGCCTTTCGCCCCACCAAAACGCGAGCCAATGCACACTGCAAGATTGACAATATTAGGCCCAGGAACCAGCTGGCAGATGCCCAAAATAGCATTGAATTCAGCGGCAGTAATCCAATGCTTTTGTTCCACAACCGTGCGCCTTGCCCAAGGCAATACACCGCCAAAACCCGATAGGCCAATCTTGGTAAACCCAATAAAAAGCTCACTCGTACTGAGTTTGATTGGGGCTGGATTGATTGGATTGGGGACTGGCAATGGAGTATTTACGGAGTTGTGGATAGGCGGTGGATTACTATACTGTGCTTAGAGGCATCAACATAGGGGGAAACAACATGATTTTAGAGCACGTCGACATTCAAATTGATCCAAGCAAGCAAGCAGAATTTAATGAGGCCATTATTCGCGGCTTAGAGACGGTAGTTTCAAAATCAAAAGGCTTTCGTGGATATAAGGTAAATCACTGCGTAGAGTCGCCTGCACGTTACCTACTCATGATTTACTGGGATACGCTTGAAAATCATATGGTTGATTTCAGAGAGTCTTCACTCTTTACCGATTGGCGCGCGATTGTCGGTCCTTACTTTACTAAGCCTCCCTTCATGGAGCATTTTGAGTTGGTAGGCAAATCGACCTAGTTACACCTGCTTTTTACGAATCGATTGCTCGATTCCAATTGATTCGAGGGTGGGCTCAAGGGCTTCACGCTCATCGAAGACAAAGCAACTGCCTTGATAGTGTGCTGAGCCGACATCCTCAAAGTACTTGAGGATGCCGCCTTCGAGTTGGTAGCTGTGCTCTATGCCGATCTCGCGCATGTAAAGCCCTGATTTTTCACAGCGGATGCCGCCAGTACAAAAACTAATCAGGGTTTTATCCGCTAGTTCAGCTTGATGCGCCTTAATCGCCTCTGGAAACTCGCTGAACTTTTGGATGTTGAAATGCACGGCATTTTCAAAGGTGCCGTATTCCACCTCAAATTGGTTGCGGGTATCAATCATCACAACCGGTCGCCCCAAGTCGTCAGTGCCACGATCAAGCCACTCCGCCAGTTTTGTGGGCGCAATGAAGTGGGCTCTATCTGTTTCAGGTTGAATAGCGGGGTGATTCATGCGAATGATTTCATTTTTGACTTTGACCAGTGCCTTCTTAAAGGGCTGATCGTCCGACCAGCTTTCCTTGACTTCAATGGCTGCAAAGCGCTGATCCATCCGAAGCCACACTAAAAAATCCCGCAGCATGGGTTCGGCGCCCGCCAAAAATACGTTAATGCCTTCTTCGGCCAGCAGCACCGTGCCCTTCAGTTGGCGTGTATTTAGGGCGTCGAGCATCTGTATGCGCAGATCCTCAAGGGTCTCAAGGCGAACAAATTGGTATGCGGCAATATTGAGAATCGGCTTCATCGGCGGCAAGGAATCAGTAACATCCTCTATTATCAAACACACTGCCATTGGGTGGTAGTCTTTCCTTTTAATTAATCCTCTTTCGATGCGAAATTCTTACCATGTCTGAAACCCCTCAAAATCGAGCAATTCCCTATATTCCGATTGATTTAGCTGAGCCTGCGGACTTGGTGGCCGCGATCCGAAAACGCCGCGGCGGCGCTTTCATCAATCTAGATCGTATGCTCTTGCATAGCATTCCGATTGCAGAGGGCTGGAATCACTTTGTGGGTGAGATTCGTAACAACTTGGCCTTAGACCCCAAGTTGCGCGAGTTGGCGATGTGCGGGGTTGCAGTTTTAAATGGTGCCGAGTATGAATTTTTTCACCATGCACCCCCTTTCAGAAAAGCGGGGGGCAGTGAAGAGCAGGTCGAGGCCTTGCGTTTACTTGGCATGCCGCAGTTTCCAAAAGCCTACTTTAGTCCAGTGGAGCAGGATGCTGCTGAGCTCACCTTGCAGATGACACGAAACATTCAAGTGGATGACCAGCTCATGGTGCGCTTACGCGATGCCTTAGGCAACACTTGTGTAGTCGAGTTAGTAACTGTTATCGCAGCCTACAATATGGTTTCACGTTTTCTGATCGCACTCAAGGTGGGTCCTGAAGACCATCCGCCTGCTTAATCCAATCGAAATAGAAAAACTGATGAATACAGTCAAGATTGATTTTGTATCGGATATTGCATGCCCCTGGTGCGCCGTTGCCTTGGGCACCCTAGAGCAAGCCTTATCTGAGTTGGGTGATCAGGTAAAGGTTGAGTTGCACTTTCAGCCATTTGAGTTGAACCCGCAAATGCCACTGGGCGGCCAAGACGTGATTGAGCATTTAGTTGAAAAGTATGGCGTGGGTCCAAAGCAGGTTCGTGAAAATCAAGCGCAAATTCGCAAGCGTGCAGCCGAAGTCGGTTTTCCTTTTCATCCGGAAGGGCGTAAGTGGGTCTACAACACCTTTGACTGCCACCGCCTATTGCATTGGGCGGGGCTCGAGTGTGGCAGTGCTGCGCAGCACCGTCTAAAACGGGAGTTGCTAGGGACGTATTTCACGCTTGCCGTTAATTTAGATGACCCCGTGAATGTGCTGGATGCGGTCGACCGAGCGGGCTTAGATCGCCTGCGCGCTGAAGGGGTGCTTTCGAGTGATGAATTTAAAGAGGCGGTACGTGGGCAGCAGAAATTCTATTTGGATGCCGGAATCCATTCTGTACCAGCCGTGATTTTGAATGACCGTATCCTCATTCAAGGGGCGCAACCGGTAGAGCAATTCAAGGTAGCCTTACTTCAGGCTGGCAATGATTGACAATGATGATGAGAATGACAATGTCAAGCGCATGCGCTGGACAGAAGCAGATGCGGTTCATGAGCTGCGATGGCAGTCAGAAAAGGGACTACCGCCACCCAAAAAAGTACTGATTGCAGATGACACCCTAACGGCCGATGCGGCATATCGCCTTGCGTCCGAAGGCAGTGCTTTTTTATGGCGCGGCGATTACCAAAATGCAAAGCAATTGCTGCAGGCCCTAGCTCGCCGGGCTGAGCGACCCGTGAAGCGCAATCGAAAAAAAATAGCGAGCCAGGCTAAGTTGAATCCAGAGGCGGTCACTGCGCTGGAGCCGAAAGCCGTTTTTAATCAACATCGCCAAGCTCAGGCGCAGCGGACCAGAATCCTCGACGCGATTTTGATTCCCGTGCTGGCTAACCACACCATTCCACTGCGACGGGCGCCGGAGGTAACGAAGGCCTGCCTTGAGGTCTTTAGAACTGTGACGGACGATTACGTACTTTCCTTACGCGAATTACTTGGCGTCATTAGTGCGCATGAGTGGCGTAAAAAAGGGGTGATGATTCCATCTCTAAAAGAGGGCGCACAACGCCTATTTCCCCATTACGGCGTCTTCTCACCACTGCGTGGCGAATACGTCGAGCTGGTAGCGATGGCGCCGCTCCCGCCCGCATTAAAAGTCAACTCATTGGCCTTTGATATCGGTACTGGAACTGGAGTGCTTGCTGCAGTACTCGCGCAGCGGGGTATTCAGCGGATCATTGGCACCGATCAAGACCCTAGGGCACTGGAATGCGCTAAGGCGAATATGCATCAATTGGGACTGGTACAGCAGGTGGAGATTCTGAACGCAGATCTATTTCCTCCAGAAAAGGCTGCTTTGATTGTTTGTAATCCACCCTGGTTGCCCGCTAGGCCAAGCTCTCCAATTGAGCGAGCCATATACGACCCGGAGAGCATGATGCTTAAAGGTTTTTTATCCCAACTGAAAGCGCACTTGCTAGCAGACGGTGAGGGCTGGCTCATTCTGTCTGACCTAGCAGAGCATTTGCAATTACGTTCACGCGACGACTTACTGTCTTGGATTGCGGAGGCTGGGCTTACTGTGATCGAGAAAAGGGATGCCAAGCCTAACCACCCCAAGGCAAGCGATGCAAGCGACCCCTTGCATCAAGCCAGAAAGGCAGAAGTTACGTCGCTTTGGCGTCTTGCTGCGGTGTAGCTGGATCGGGCAGGGCAATCCCCAGAGCACCAAAGAATGCTGTTCCTAATGGCGATATTGGTGTGTGGATTGTGCCAATCTGGCCGGCAACGCGGCGAACCTGATCGAGCAATAGGGCGCCATAGCCTTGACGGCGATACATGGGGTTGACGTAGATGTACTCCACATCCCCTGCATTCGTAAATCGGCTATAGCCAATCGTAGTGTTTTGATTTTTAATTAAAACAATCCCGTCTGCGATTTCGATCTGGTAGTCAGCAGGATTGGGCATGGGCTTTTTTAGAGGAAGGTAATGCGCTTCGTTAGGTCCTGCAAAGATACCTCGGGGGCTTGAATGCTTTTGGCTTCATCACGGCTATTGGCAATTACACCAATGCCAGCCACCGGCGCTAAGTTATCGACTTTAAAGCGACCTATTCCGTCTTGTTGGCGGATAAAGCACTCCTCATCAAAAAAGAGCCGATCACCGTTGTTATCAATTTCATCGGAATCAATCGATGCAAAACCAATAAGCCCTCGAACATCATCGAGAGCGCCTGGAATATCGATGGCTGACACTGTTTTTAAGGTCGGATCAATCACGTAAATCTGCATACATACCTCTAAACTAAAATAATCCCACTTCAATTATCGCCCTAATCACTTTTTAGTGTGGATCGTAACGGATTGTCTCTAAATGGTGTTAGGGTGACGATTAGCATTGTTTAACAATCACACTTTTACAGCCCATTCAAGGACCCAATATGAAAACAAAGATCAAGCAAAGCAACATGACCCCGCCCGATATCAATATTGGAATTAGTGCGGCCGACCGAAAGAAAATTGCACAGGGCTTATCCGCATTTTTGGCAGACAGCTATACCTTGTATTTAATGACCCATAATTTTCATTGGAATGTCACAGGCCCACAATTTACGAGTTTGCATCAATTATTTATGACCCAATACACCGAGCAGTGGACTGCGCTAGATCAAATTGCAGAACGCATTCGGGCATTAGGTCACCCAGCGCCTGCCACCTATACTGAATTTCATAAATTGGCTTCGATCAAAGAGGTGAGCGGAGTTCCTAAGGCGGAGGAGATGGTGCGTCATTTAGTCATTGCTCAAGAAGCAACAGCGCGAACAGCCCGTAACTTATATCCCTTAGTCGATAAAGCCAATGATCAGCCCACTGCAGATCTGTTGACTCAGCGCATTGAAATTCATGAAAAAACGGCCTGGATGCTGCGAAGCATCTTAGAGTAAAGCGCTAAGGTGCCGTCACCAATAAAGAGCCCGAACAAGGGCTTTTTATTTTTTTGTGATGGCTTTTCGCATCATCATTGCATGCCCCCAACCCTATTGCAGGCAGTTTTTTTGGAGCTCATGAGGAGTTTTCCTTAATCTTATTGATAATCATTCTTATTGTGATATAGTGGAACCCAGTAACAAAACCCTTTTTCCGCTAGAACGAATATTGATGAGAAATACACTGATCGCTTTGCAATTAACCTTACTGCTTGGATTTCAAGCGCCTGTAAACGCACAATCCAGCAATGAGAAGGTACTCAATTTGTATTCGGCACGCCACTATCAAACAGATGAAGCGCTGTACGCTAACTTCACCAAGGCAACTGGAATTAAGATTAATCGCATTGAGGCGGATGACAATGCCCTGATCGAGCGTTTGAATAGCGAGGGTAGTAAAAGCCCGGCTGATGTCATTCTCTTGGTTGATGCAGCACGATTATGGCGAGCGCAGGTCAATGGTTTTTTTAAGCCCATCCAATCGAAATACCTGAATGACCGCATCCCAGTCAATCTTCGCGCTAAAGCCGATACCGATGGAACAACATGGTTTGGTATTTCAACCCGCGCACGGATTGTGGTCTACAACAAAAACACAATTAAACCAAGCGATGTCAACACCTACGAAAAGCTAGCAGAGCCGATCAATAAGGGAATAGTATGTACGCGTTCCGGATCCCATCCATACATGCTCTCCTTGCTCGGCGCCCTAATTGAGCGCAATGGCCAAAAGGCAACCGAAGCGTGGGCAAGTGGCATGGTGGCAAATATGGCACGAAGCCCAAAGGGTGGCGATACCGATCAGATTCGCGCAGTAGCATCGGGTGAATGCGGCGTTGCGTTAACAAATTCGTATTACTTGGCTCGATTAATGCGATCTTCGAAACCAGAAGACATTGCAGTGATGTCAAAGATTGGCTTTGTTTGGCCCAATCAGAATGCGGGCGGAGTGCATATTAATATCTCGGGTGGTGGCGTAGCAAAAAATGCCCCTCATCCAGGAGCGGCGTTGCAATTTCTAGAATATTTAGCCAGCGATGCTGCGCAGACATACCTTGCAGATGGCAATAATGAATGGCCGGTTGTTGCTACCGTTCGCGTAGATAACCCTGCGCTTAAGGAGCTTGGGCCTTATCAGGCAGAGAAGGTATCGGTTGCGTCGATTGGTTTAAATCAAATAGCAGCCCAAAAAATTCTGGACCGCGTTGCTTATAAGTAAACAAACAGCAAAGGGCATGGTATTTGTGGCTGCTTAATTGAATCACATTGAATAGAAGGTAGCTGAGCGGATTCTACAGATGAATAAAAACGATCCTAAAGTCAATACCGAATCGACCGATTTTCCGCTCAATGACTTGGCTAAAATGTATTCCAGTTTGGATTTATTTGGGACCAGTAACTCGGTCATCATTAACCATTACGGCATTTGTTACACCTTGAGGATTACGCAGCTTGGCAAACTGATATTAACCAAGTAGGGGTAATTTCTTGATGCAATCCACCCACTGGAAACTAGGCTTAGTTGTAACGGCTCTGCATTTAGTTTTGTTCATTGCAATTGCTCACCTTGGATTGCAGCCGCTGTATCACAGCGCTCAGTCAGCGATATCTGGTCAAGTTATCGAACTGAGATCTGCCGCCCCTGAGAATAGAATACCCAGTCGGCCTATTGCTGAGCCACGCATCCCAAAGGCGATAGGTGCCCTCCAACCCCCATCGGCTCGCAGTCATGCCTCAATCATCGCGGCACAAGGTAATGCGTCTGAGTTAAAGTCGGCGCAAATCACACCACCTTCCGCTGATGCATTCATGTCTCGCAATCCGAAGCCACCGTATCCGATTTCCAGTAGAGAAAATGGAGAGCAGGGAGCAGTAATGCTATATGCCTGCATTACGGATCATGGCAAAGTAGAGCGACTGGATTTAGCTCAAAGCTCCGGCCATCCGGCTTTGGATCGGTCTGCTCTCAACACCGTTCGCCATTGGAGTTTTCGGCCCGCACAAGAAAGTGGCAAATCAATTCCGATGTGCTACCGCCTGCCCATTCGCTTCCTTCTATCTTCATCCGCTTTGCTTGCAGCGCTTGCCTAATTAAAGATAGTTGGAATATCGATTGACAAACTAATTAATAATGATTATCATTTAGTTTAACTAATGCAGTAAATCATTCACTGCATCAATGCCACAGCCCGCCGCCGCTAGCTAGTGTTTCAACGAACTAGGGGATATATGAAAAGCGGGCTTAAGAAATGCACAGCTACCTTACTAATGCCATTGTCAATGGCGACTCTGACTGCAGAGGCACAAATTGCTGTAAAGGATGATGCAAGAGGGGTCAATCTAAAAGAAGTCACTGTATCTGCCACGCGATCTGAACGGAAAACCGACAATGTGCCGCGAATCGTTACCGTTACGACGGCCGAGGAAATTCAGGAGTTGGGGGCTCGAAACGTAGGCGATGTCTTTAAAGATTCGCCGGACATTACCGTACCTCAGCAAATGGGACGATTTAGCCTTGCCATCGGCTCACAGGGTCGGGGCGGACAAGAAAGTATCAATATTCGCGGTCTACAGGGCAATAATGTCCTGCTTCTGGTTGATGGCATCCGCGTGCCCAATCAATTTTCATTTGGAAGTCTATCGTCGGGCCGAGGAAATTTTTTGGATGTGGATGGATTTCGAACGATTGAAGTCGTCCGCGGGCCATCATCAACGCAATACGGCAGTGATAGCCTTGCTGGCATTGTTCATTTTCAAACCTTTAATCCAAGTGACTTTATTCAAAAGGATGCGGATAAAGGTGGATTTGCTCGTACTGGCTACTCCAGTATTGATAACTCGTCTAATACGACATTCGCTTTTGCTGGCAAAGCGCAGGATATACAGGGTATGGTGCTTGGCAATATTCAATCCGGCCATCAACTCGAAAATCAAGGATCCAACTACTCCACAGGGATTAATCGAAGCGCGCCAAACCCAGCTGATTATCGCAATTGGTATGTGCTGTCAAAGGCGTTGGCACACATTAACACTGCAAGCGCTGCTAGAATTACCTATGAATCGCAAAACCTTACGCAAAATGTCAATAATCTATCGGATCTATCAAGGGCTGTAGCCACATCAACTGCATCGGACACCACATCCCGAGATCGAGTATCGGGCGAATATCACTATCGGGATTATGCAAACGAGGTGATTCAGGCGGCAAGAGTCATGCTTTACCTACAAGATGCATCGGTAACCCAAAAATCGTACCAAGAATCCGCTGTTGGAGGTGGTAGGTCCTACCCCTGGCGGTCAAGGACGAATACCTATAGTCAAAACACCAAGGGAATCAACACCAGCTTCGAGAGCAGTACTACAAATTTCATCAATCAACGCTTCACTTATGGGCTGGATTGGAGCTCTGCCGACATATCCAGTCGTATCAATGCAGCTGGGAATGGCACATCAATTACACCTGCTCCATCATCAAAATATGACTTGGGCGGTGCATTTCTGCAGAGCGAGATGGAGTTTGGTGACCTTACACTGATACCGGCGATTCGCTATGACAGCTATTCCATTAAGCCACAAACTGGCTTAACCAATTCCAATAGTGGTTCTGCAGTTTCTCCTGCACTTGGAGCGGTATGGAATTGGGCAACAGCATTACGGCCATTTATCAATTGGGGTAGGGCATTTGGCGCGCCTACACCAGATCAAGCCTTATCAACCCATGCCAATAGCGGCCCTGGCCAGAATTACCGGCTGGTTGCCAATCCCAATCTAAAACCACAAACCGGCAATGGCTTCGAGCTGGGATCTCGTGGTAAATCGGGTGCATGGCGCTATCAGGCATCAGCATATGCAAATAATTACGATGATTTTATTGCTCAAGTGACAACGCAAGGATCCACTTTAAGCCCCCTTGATCCTGCAATTATTCAATATCAAAATTTAACGAAGGTCTCTATCCGAGGTTGGGATGTCCGGACCGATTGGGCCTTTGCAGAGCGGTGGCAAGCAAATGCAGCATTGGCATACAGCCAAGGTCAGCAGACACAAAATGGCATTACTGCCCCCTTAAATACGATTCAGCCACTTCGCGCTACCTTGGGGATGCGGTATGACGCAATCGAATGGGGTGCGTTTGCCAATCTCATCTGGAATCAAGGCAAGGCAGCAAGTGATGTCAATTTCAATTCCAATACGGGTGGAACGGCTAATCAATTCTTGACGCCAGCATCAACGATCTTGAATCTCACGGGCTATTGGAAGCCCTCCAAACAAGTAACACTGAATTTCAATCTAAACAACGCATTTAATAGCACCTACTGGAACTGGGCAGGGGTGCAGGGTTCAGTCACCACAGTCAGTTCGCCAATGTATAACGCAGCTGCCGCTCAGCAATCAGCCACTTCGGCTCCACGCAATGCGCAAGTATCCCTGCGCTACGACTTTTAAGGAAAAAAGGCATGAACCAATCCATCGAATTAATCCGTCAATCATTCAGGACGCACCGCATGAATGAAAAGATGCGCCACCGTGATATTGCAAAGCAGCTGGGAATGTCCGAGGGCGAATTGATTGCTGCTTTTGCAGACATCAACACCATTCCTTCGGATGTTGGCGAAATGCAAGCAATTCGACTGTATCCAAAATGGCTTGAAATCATTGCATCCATCGGACCTCTAGGGGAGGTCATGGCGCTTACCCGCAATGCATCCTGTGTGCATGAAAAAGTTGGCATTTACAATAATGCCTCGCAAGATGGGCCCGTGGGGCTTTTGGTCGGTGAAATTGACTTGCGCATTTTCTATCATGCCTGGGCGCATGGATTTGCAGTTCGCGAAATGACCAAAGATGGTCTGCAGAGAAGCTTGCAATTCTTTGACAAGGCGGGCGTGGCCATTCATAAAATTCATATGAGGGTGCAAAGCAGTATTCCGAACTACGATGCACTGCTAAATCAATTTCAGAGTCATGATCAGGCACCAGGAATACAAGTAACTGCGCTAGATAAACCCGCTGCCGAATTACCAGATCAGGATATCGATGTGGCAGCTTGGCGTCAATCGTGGCGTGCAATGAAGGATACGCACGACTTTTTTGGTTTGCTGCGGCAGTTTAAAGTGACTCGAACGCAAGGATTGCGCCTTGGGGGTCCCGAGTTTGTGCAAGCATTGCCGGTTACTATTGTAAAAGACCTATTGGACCTTGCTGCGAGTGCCAGCACTCCGATTATGGTATTTGTGGGTAATTCAGGCGTGCTGCAAATTCACAGTGGATCGATTCAAAAGGTAATGTCAATCGGAGTCTGGATTAATGTGATGGATCCCCGCTTTAACCTCCATTTGCGTAGCGATTCCGTGTCTCAGGCTTGGCTGGTGCGCAAACCAACCGTAGACGGCATCGTGACCTCGGTGGAACTCTTTAACGACACCGGGGAAGCAATTGCCATGTTCTTTGGGGAGAGAAAGCCAGGTAATCCCGAGTTGTCCGCCTGGCGCGCCTTAGTAGATGAATTGCTTGTGCGCTCAACAGCCATAGAGGCCTAGGATGAATCGTTGTCGTCGCAAGATCTTGGTTCAATCTGCATCTGCAGCAGGATGGATGACCCTTGGTTTAGAGGTCGTTGCACAAGAGCGCACTGCCACATCTGCACGTTCAATACGCTTGGTCAGCATTGGCGGGGCATTAACTGAAATCGTTTATTTACTCAAAGCTAATACTGAATTGGTTGGAGTGGACACGACCTCCATTTACCCTGCCGCTGCCAAGCGCTTACCCAATGTGGGATATGCCCGCACCCTTTCTGCTGAGGGCATCTTGGCTCTTCGGCCTACTCAATTGATTGCCACTGAAGATGCGGGGCCACCCATGGTCATAAAGCAGATCGTCGATGCCCGGATACCGTTGGTCATCTTGCCATCTGGCCATCAATTCAAAGATCTGATTGATCGGGTACACATCATCGGC
>CAWUTW010000126.1:0-8355 GCA_963925585.1 uncultured Polynucleobacter sp.
TTTAGGTATGGATATCCACCACACTACGCTTGGCATCATTGGTATGGGCCGCATCGGCCAAGGTATTGCGAAGCGCGCCTTGGGGTTTGGTATGAATGTGATTTATCACAATCGCAGTCGCTTGCCCGAGGCCGATGAAAAGGCTTGCCAAGCACGCTACGTCGATAAAGAAACCCTACTCAAAGAGGCCGATCACGTTATTTTGGTGTTGCCTTATTCGGCTGAGAGTCATCACACGATTGGTGCGAAGGAAATTGCACTCATGAAGCCCACCGCAACTTTAGTCAATATTGCCCGCGGCGGAATTGTGGACGATGTGGCTCTGGCTGCAGCACTGAAAGCCAAGACTATCTTTGCAGCTGGCCTCGATGTGTTTGAGGGCGAGCCCAAAGTGCATTCGGATTTATTGGCCTGTTCGAATATCGTGTTGGCACCGCATATCGCAAGTGCGAGCGAGAAAACCCGTAGGGCCATGATCGCGCTTGCTGTTCGCAATGTTCGGGCAGCACTGGCAGGCGATAAGCCACCAAGCCTGATTAATGCAGAGGTGTTTGCGAAGTAAGGCGGCGCTGTTGCTAGTAATGCCGTAGAAAAACCAGATTAATCGGTTTCGATTTCGTCGGGTAAATCGCGGAGGGCGAGTTCAATACCGCCGAACTTATCGGCTACCCAGTTGTAGACTTTGCAGGCAATCCAAAGTAAGCCAAAGCCAAGCAGGGCATTCAGAATTAAAGCCGATACGACGGTAAATCCTGGAATCGATCCGTCGCGCACAAATGCGACAAACAAAGCCAATAAAACGATCGGAACCGAGAAGCAAAGGTAAACTAAAACCAAGGTTTTGGCGGTATGTAGGGGGTCTAAATAGACTATTTCTTTTTTCGTGAATTTCATAATTGCTGCAATCTTAAAGCAGTCCCTCAAAAAGCACCACATTTACTAATTCGCCTGCTGCAACATTGCCTTGCTCATGGCCCAAAACAATGAAGCAGTTGGCCTCACTCATCGAGCGCAAGATTCCCGCACCTTGGCTGCCGGTGACCCGAACCTGTGCCCTGCCGTCGGAGCCGATTTCTAAAATACCCCGTTGGTATTCGGTTCTGCCCGGCTTTTTACGAATCGCTGCCGATGCGATTGCTTGGGTCAGCGGCGGTCTGAGCTGGGTTGCGCCACTAAGTTGCAAGAGTGCCGATTGAACAAATTGATAAAAGGTCACCATGACCGCAACGGGATTGCCAGGCAAACCAAAAAATAGGGTGCTTCGCGGAGGATGTTGATTGGGAACCGGTTTGAGGGTGCCAAACGCCATTGGTCGTCCAGGGCGCATGGCAATTTTCCAAAAGCCAATATCGCCTAATTCCTGCATGACTTGCTTGGTGAAGTCGGCTTCGCCAACGGAGACGCCTCCCGAGGAAATAATGACATCCGCTGTTGATGCTGCTTGCGAAAAGGCAGCCTTTAATGCAATCGGATCGTCTTGAATGATCCCGCAATCCAGTACTTCGAGGTCCAGGCGATTGAGCAGACCCATCAGGCTATAGCGATTGCTGTCATAAATACTGCCTGAGTCCAATGGCGCTCCTAGGGGGCGCAACTCATTACCCGATGAGAGGATGGCCACCCGTAACTTGCGTTTGACTGTCAGCTTGTTTATGCCGAGCGATGCCGCCAAACCCAAGTCCGACGGCCGCAGAATGCGCCCCGCTGCAATGGCCACAGAGTCTTGCGCTAAATCCTCACCGCGCAAGCGGCGATTATCCCCAGCAGAAACTGCACTTGATTCAAATTGAATGCGCTCAATCCCATCCGCAGCAAGGGAAAGTTTTTGCGTCATTTCCTGGGGTATGACGGTATCGCATTGGCTGGGCATCAATGCCCCTGTCATGATCTTGAGGCATTGGCCTGCTGCGAGCGAACCGGTAAATGGGGTGCCTGCAAAAATAGTGCCCACAACCATTAGTTGAGTGAGGGGACTACTGCTGAGTTCTGTTCCCCGAAAAGCAAAGCCATCCATCGCTGAATTGTCCGCAGCCGGTACATCAATTGGCGACAGTACATCACTCGTCAAAACGCGATTGAGGCCTTGATCGAGTACAACCGATTCTGTCTCGGCAACCACTCCAGTGCTGAGTAATTGATCAACGAGACTGGAAATGGCCGCGCGGGTTTCTTCGACCGTTAGTCCAGTGCTGAGTAAATGCGGGGCATTGGGCGAAAGGGGCGAGGAGCTCATCGTGGACGATCCTAAAATAAATTCAGTTTGAAGTTTGTAGATTTTGCTCTAAGGCCTGCAATTCTTCTGGCGTATTGGTGTTGGCAAACGCTGCTTCATCGGCAAAGACAACGGTGCTCGAGGGCAGGGTTTCGAACCAGCGGTCAATTTTGCGGCCGCCTTGATCTAAAAATTCTTGCAGGGATTGTTGAACACTGCGGCGCATCAGGCAAAAAACGGGCTGCGTCCAGATTGCGCCCGATGCATCTACGCTGGAGGCATACACGAGATCTGATTGCGTAGAGATCATTTCCTTCAGTAGCTGCTCACTTAAATTCAGAGGAAAGACTGGCGAGTCGCACGGCACCGACAGGAGGTATTCGGTGTTGCAGTGCTCGAGACCAGCCGCAAAGCCGGCAAGTGGACCTGCGAAATCAGGGTGTTGATCGGTGATTACAGCATGGCCATATTGTGCGTAGCGATCATGATTGCGATTGGCGTTAATCAGGATACTTGCCACTTGAGGGCCTAACCTGGCAATGGCATGTTCTATCAAGGGCTTTCCCATGAAAGACACTAAACCTTTGTCGATGCCACCCATTCGCTGGGCGCGACCGCCCGCCAAAATGAGGCCTGTAATCTCAGCATGCGCAGTCATTAACCACCAATGTAGGACATCTCTACTTTGTGCGCCGAGCGCCCAAGTTCCGCTGTTGCTTGGCCACGGATTTCAGAGTAGTTATCATTGCGCACAGACCAGGTACTCATAATGGCATTGGCGATCTCTAAATCACTGCAGCCAGAACGCAGCATGGTCTTGAAGTCATACCCTTGGCTGGCAAACAAGCAGAGGTAGAGTTGACCGTCGGTTGAGATGCGGGCGCGACTGCACTCATGGCAAAAGGTTTGGGTCACGCTGGAAATAACGCCGATTTCACCGGCGCCGTCGAGGTAGCGCCAGCGCTGTGCAACTTCACCGGCATAGTTGGCTTCGATTGGCTCCAGTGGATACATCGCATGAATGCGCTCAATCACTTCTTTGGAAGGCAGCACCTCTTTCATATCCCAGCCATTCGAACTGCCGACATCCATAAACTCAATGAAGCGGAGTGTGACGCCGGTATTTCGGAAGTGACTGGCCATCGCAATGATCTCCTGATCATTCGTGCCTTTTTTCACCACCATATTCACTTTGATCGAATCAAAACCGACTTCTTGAGCGGCAGCAATGCCATCCAGCACATCACCAACTGGAAAATCCACATCATTCATTTTTTTAAAGATGGCATCGTTCAAACCATCTAGGCTAATGGTGAGGCGATGCAAACCAGCTGCTTTGAGTTGCGCTGCTTTTTTTCGCAACAGGCTGCCGTTGGTGGTGAGGGTTAACTCAAGGGGATTACCATCCGGTTTTTTAATCTCCGCTAGCATCGCGATTAAGGTCTCTACATTCTTGCGAAGCAATGGCTCGCCACCCGTCAAGCGAATTTTTTCAACGCCAAGCGATGCAAAAATGACCGTGAGGCGCGTCATCTCTTCAAAACTCAGCAACGCACTTTGCGACAGATAGGGATAGTCTTGATCAAACACTTCTTTGGGCATACAGTAGGTGCAGCGGAAGTTGCAGCGGTCCGTTACTGAAATACGTAAATCACGTAAAGGACGTCCACGCAAATCCACTGACCGGCTCGTGGGAGCGGCCAAGGTGGAAGGCACTACAGGGGCAAGGCCCTTGCCTTCATCAATGCGGATGGGAATTACGCGTTCAACCATGACTCAATTATGGCGGTGATTTAAATGGGGCGCTTAATTAAACAAAACCCCAGTGAAGGGGCTTTATTGGTTTAGATTTCTTTCGGTACCGATTTTTCCTGCCCGCCGGTTTCGATCAGGACCATGGGGCCCTGAGGAAGTGCAGCTGGCGGCTTGGGTTCACGTATAGCCCGAATTGGGGCTGGCTCAGACTGTATCTGGGTTTGAACTTCGGCTAATTTAGCCGTATCTGTTCCAACCCAGACCATACCTGCTGATTCGAGTACCTGCTGCAATGGCTTCTCTTCGAGCGGGGCAAAGGCCACTTTCGGTAACTCAGGCGCTGGCGCCAACGCTACAGGCGCTACTGCTACAGGCTTTGCCGATACGGTAGCTGCTGGAATAAAACTGGCTGCGGCTGATTCGGGAGGTTGTTGGACTGCACCGTTATTACGCTCACTCTGATTCGAGCGTGGTGGACGAGACCCGCGACCACCCGATTGTGAACTTGCCTTGCGAGCAGTAAAACTGGCAGTCAGTTCGCTGGTAGGCATGGTTGCCGATGATCCGGCCATGCCCGATGGAGGCCATGCGCCACCAGCGGAGTAGCTAGTGATCACCGTTGCATTTGCTTCTGCGCCACCTTCACTACGCTCAGTACGTTGCCCACGACCACGACCGCGTCGATTGCGACCGCGACCCTGGCGTTGATCACTTCCATCCGCCGCTGAATTGCTATCAATTGTAGATGGAGTATCGCTTGGCTTCGCGCTAGAGGCGTCTGCATCGGTGCGCGCTACTTCAGGGCGCTCGGAACGACCATTGCGATTGCGACCGCGGCCTTCTTGACGGGGCTTTGCTTCGCGTGCGCCCTCTGTGTTCGAGGTGGCATCGGGTGCTTCGCCTGCTGGCCGCTCGATCCGTTCACTCCGCTCGCTGCGTTCACCGCGACGTCCACGATTGCGTCCACGATCACCGCCATTTCGATTACCGTCACGGCTTTGGGTATTGCGGCCGCGTGGGGCAGCAGGTGCTGGCTTGACTTCAGGCTCACTGGACGAGAACAATTTTTTGATGAAACCAAAGATGCCGCCCGAGCTGGATTGCGTATCGGCACTCGAGCTGCGTGCTGGACGCGGCTGGGCAACCGGGGCAGGTTGGCTTGGAGTAATGCCTTTCACCGCTGCTTCAGGGCGAGCCTTAATATCGCCTTCTTTGCGGCTCACCACGGTATCGGCTTCGAGTTCGCGCGCAGCTTCTTCGGCCATAACATAACTGGCTTTTTGATCGTCTAGGCGAACATCGTCATGGCGCAAGCGCTCTAGTTTGTAGTGCGGTGTTTCCAAATGCTTATTTGGAATCATCAAGACATTGACTTTGAAACGGCTTTCAATCTTTATTACTTCTGCCCGTTTCTCATTCAAGAGAAAGGCAGCGACTTCCACTGGAACCTGCGTATGAATAGCGGCCGTATTTTCTTTCATAGCCTCTTCTTGAATAATCCGCAAGACTTGCAATGCTGATGATTCGGTATCGCGAATGTGCCCAGTGCCATTACAGCGTGGGCAGGCAACGTGGCTGCCTTCGGATAAAGCAGGACGCAAACGTTGACGTGACATTTCCATCAGGCCAAATTTAGAAATCTTGCCCATCTGAACCCGTGCACGATCATGGCGCAGGGCATCACGCAAGCGATTTTCTACATCTTTCTGGCTCTTGCTTGACTCCATATCGATGAAGTCAATCACAATCAGACCACCAAGGTCACGTAAGCGAGCTTGACGCGCAATCTCATCTGCCGCCTCTAGATTAGTGCGGGTAGCGGTCTCTTCAATATCGGATCCACGGGTAGCACGAGCCGAGTTGACGTCGACCGAAACCAAGGCTTCCGTATGGTCAATCACAATCGCGCCGCCAGAAGGTAGGGGAACAGTGCGGGAATATGCCGTTTCAATTTGGTGCTCAATCTGGAAACGCGAAAAGAGCGGAACATCGTCTTGGTAGCGTTTGACGCGCGGCAAGTTATCCGGCATGACAACCGACATAAAGGCCTGTGCCTGCTCAAAAATATCGTCGGTATCAATCAGGATTTCGCCAATATCGGGCTGGAAATAATCACGAATCGCACGAATCACGAGGCTAGACTCTAAATAAATCAAGAGTGGCGCTGAATTGCCCTGGGCCGCCTCATCAATCGCTTTCCACAACTGCATGAGGTAACTTAAGTCCCATTGCAATTCGGTGGCGTCGCGGCCAATACCGGCAGTGCGGGCAATGATGCTCATGCCGTCGGGTATTTCTAGCTGACCCATGGCCTCGCGTAATTCCTGCCGATCTTCACCCTCGATGCGGCGCGATACGCCACCACCGCGGGGGTTGTTTGGCATTAATACTAAGTAGCGACCGGCTAGAGAGACAAAAGAGGTGAGTGCGGCGCCTTTTTGGCCACGCTCTTCTTTTTCTACCTGAACAATGATTTCTTGGCCTTCGCGCAAGGCTTCTTTAATAGTGGCATTGCGAACATCGACACCATCTTTAAAGTAGGTTCTTGCTACTTCTTTAAATGGCAGGAAGCCGTGGCGTTCTTCGCCATAATTGACAAAACAAGCTTCGAGCGAGGGCTCAATGCGCGTAATGACACCTTTGTAAATATTGCCTTTGCGTTGTTCGCGACCGGCAGCTTCAATATCAATATCGATTAATTTTTGACCATCAACGATGGCGACTCTCAACTCTTCTTGTTGAGTTGCATTAAATAACATGCGTTTCATAACACTCTCCTATGGGGGAGGATGTCGTTGCGCGGTGCGGTAGGGGACAGATTGACGCCATCATGGGGATGTATTCCCAAGTGGCTTTACAAGTGTGGAACAAGCTTTTGCCTAGCGCTGGGCTGGGCTTAAACCGATCTAAAGGGTATGAAGGTCGGTGCCACACTGGACACTCGCCGCAGAGACCTCCTTAAGGCCATCAATGCAGGCGCGTGCCTGAAAACTGTCTTCTAATCGCGGGTCGCGGCAAACGGCACACCAACCCTGCGCCTCATTAAAACGGGAGAGGGGCGACCCCGGGAGTCTTTTTAAGGGCGACTCCAAGCTCCACGATGAATTTCTGCATCGGGCCAATTAATTGGCTAGTGCCTTGATTATACGGTAGAAGTGGATTGACAATAAGGGTATTCTTAGTTTCTTTGCTATTTTGGCGAAGATATCACCCCGTTATGAAATCCGACCCTACTCTTAGCCCAAGCCCTAGCCCAAGCCCAAGCGCCCCAAAAGCTGCTGCACGAGTCCTATTTCAGACAATTGGGCCGGAAGAGGCTGGGCAACGCTTGGACAATTACCTCCTAAAGTGGGCTAAAGGGGTTCCCAAGAGTCACCTTTATCGCATTATTCGCTCTGGTGAGGTTCGGGTAAATAAGAAACGCGCAGAGCCTACTACCCGCCTGATGGAAGGGGACCTGATTCGCATTCCACCGGTGCGATTGGCTGCGCCTGATCGCGGGCCGGCTGAAAATGCCTACAAAGACCAATCGCGCGCCCAGTTATATTCCGCCAAAATGCCGATTTTGTTTGAAGACGAGGCTTTGTTGATTGTGGATAAGCCATCTGGTCTAGCAGTCCATGGCGGCTCCGGCATTTCCCTAGGCGTGATTGAGACCCTGCGCATCACGCGGCCAGAACTACACTTTTTAGAATTAGTGCACCGGCTTGATCGCGATACCTCGGGCGTTTTAATGTTGGCGAAAAAGCGCAGTGCACTTGTGGAGTTGCATCGGCAGATCCGGGAGGGTTTAACCGATAAGCGCTATTACTTGGTAACGCATGGTCAGATTGCGCTGGCAACCCCCACGGTTCAGCTCAAGTTTCCCCTGCATAAATACCTCTTAGCCAATGGAGAGCGCCGAGTGAAAGTCGACCCTCAGGGATTGCCAAGCCATACTTCGCTGCGCGTGACCCAGACGTATGAGCGGGGCGAAGACCGGGTGAGCATGGCAGAGGCCCAACTAAAAACGGGCCGTACTCACCAAATTCGAGTGCACTTGCAAAAAATAGGGCACCCGATTTTAGGGGACGATAAATACGGCATCGATGATGAGGATCGCCGTCTAAAGCCTAAACGGCTTCTATTGCATGCCCACCTTGCCGGATTCATCCATCCGCGCAGCGGAGAAAAGATGCGGATTGAGTCTCCCTTGCCGCCGGACTTCACCGCCTTTCTGAAGGGCTTTCACCCAATTAAGCTAGAAACGGTATAGTGGTTTCTCAATATTCAGTAAGGTCCTTAGTAATGCCGCAAGTCCATTCACCCCTTTACGCAAGCCATAGCAAAGACCAAGAGCGGCGCTATGAGCTGATTGTGTGGGACTGGGATGGCACCATCATCGATTC
>CAWUTW010000127.1:0-12116 GCA_963925585.1 uncultured Polynucleobacter sp.
GCAACTCTTATTGCTGATTGCGCGCTGCGCTCATTGCCCAAGTGATAGTCTGCGGTATGCCCTCTACTTTATTGCCCCGTGTACTCGCCTTGTTGGTGATCAGCATTGCATTGCTATGCTTGGGCGCCTTACTGGGTAGCGGGGGCATTGCTTGGAGCACAGACTCTGTAATCGTATTTGACATCCGCCTACCGCGCTCAGCGGGAGCATGGCTGGCAGGGGCTCTACTCGGCTTAGCTGGTGCAATTGCTCAGGGGGTATTTCGTAATCCATTGGCTGATCCCTATTTACTTGGCAGCGCATCGGGCGCCTTAATGGGGGTCGCACTTGTTTTAGGCTTTTCCCATGCGATTGCTAATTCTGGGCTTGTGTTAATTGGACTTAATAGCGGCGCCTTTATTGGTGCGCTCCTGGGTGTTGTTGCAGCGCTCATTCTGGCTGGTGGTTATCGCAGCTCCTTACAACTTTTACTATCGGGCGTGGTGATTAGCGTCATCCTTGGCGCTGGTAATGCCCTCTTTACCTTTGTTCGTCCCGATCTCTATCAGCGCTTTCAGGCATTCATGCTCGGCAACACAAGTCTGCTCGATTGGCATGGCGTATACCTCATGCTCTTGGTTTGGCTTGCCTGCATTGCAGCAGCGCTACTGTTAAGTGCAGCCTTAAATGCCCTTAGCCTTGGTGAAAGTACCGCCAAAACGCTTGGCCTTCCGATTGATCAAATGCGCTTGGGGTTGATTGCTGTTCTTGCTCTGGCAACAGGCGCAGCGGTAGCCCAAACTGGACTAATCGCATTCATCGGCCTTGCAGCGCCCCACCTGGTTCGGCGCTTTGCAAATGGCTCACAGCGCATCCATTTATTGATGTCCAGCTTGGCTGGCGGCATCCTATTACTAACTTCGGATTTACTGGCACGTTCGGTCTTGGCGCCCCTTGAACTTCCGGTTGGAATTGTGACCGCAGTGCTTGGCGGCTCGTATTTGCTGCTGTTGCTGCGGCGTCAGGCTTTAGGGGTCAATGCATGAGTCCAATAGAGCTGCGCAATGTGTCCTTATCCCGAAATAACGCCGTTATTTTGCAAAACATTAATCTCGCTATTCCTGAGGGTGAGTGGACCAGCATTGTCGGCCCGAACGGAGCAGGTAAGTCCACGCTAGTTCAAGCCTTAGCTGGACTCTTGCCTTATGAAGGCTCGATTCAGATTGGGGGAATAGAGCTTAGCTCGATTGCAGTCAAGGCGCGCGCGCAACAAATTGCTTGGCTTGAGCAGGCAACGTCGATACCAGATAGTCTTGATTTTGGTCTGCGGGTATACGACATTGCCATGCTGGGTCGATTGCCTCATCAAAACTGGCTCTGCATTCCGAGTGAGGAAGATTATGGTGTTGTGGAGTGCGCCATGCGGCAAACCGATGTGTGGGGCTTACGCGAGCGCTTTTTTAATCAACTATCAGGGGGCGAGCGTCAGCGTGTTTTGCTTGCCAGGCTCTTTGCTGTTCAAGCCAGCATTCTCCTGATGGATGAGCCGATTGCTAATCTAGACCCACCGCATCAGGCTGATTGGCTCAAATGGCAAAGCGCGTTGTCGGATCAGGGCAAAACCAGCATCACCGTTTTGCATGAAATTCAGTTTGCCCTAGAGGCCGAGAACCTCATTCTTTTGGGCAAGAAAGGGGTCTATCACCAAGGTAAAAGTGATGATCCACTAACCCATCAGGCTCTGATTGATTTATTTGATGGACGGATAGAGCTATCGAAGCTAGGCAAGCGCTGGGTTGCTCTGGCTCGGTAATAAAGCAGGCATGTCAGCGCTGCTCACAGCCTAATTCAGAGGCTACAATATAGCAATGAGCGATTCATTCCCCTCTCCCGAGCCCTCTTTAAGTAATTTAAACCGAGCAATCGCTCGGCTAAAAGACAAGCTCACATTGGCTGGCAAAGCCATGGAAGAGGCACGCCAAGATCGTGCGCGGCTTGAAACCAAGATAGCGGACGCACAAAATCGCATCCAACAGATTTTGAGTCGACTGCCCGAACAAAGCGATACGCGGCAACTGAACTTGCTAGCTGCTGACGAACCTAACCCTACTATTTCAGGCGATGATCATGAGCCAACAACGCATTGAGGTCACGCTCGCTGGCCAAAAAATCACGCTGGCTACCACTACTGAGCATGAGCCTCTTTTGCGCGAGGCCTGCACCTTGGTTGACGAACAAATTCAGCTAGCGATTACCGGTGGTAACCGCAGCAACGAGCGCGCAACCATGATGGCCGCTCTCAAGCTTGCTGGCGATCTGATTTCAAGTAAACGCCTGGCTGCAGATACCGCAGCGCAGTTATCAACGCAGTCCGCTGCAATCCATCCGGATGAGGTAGCGCGGCTCGAAGCTGAAATCAAAGGCCTCGAGTTGCAAGTGGATGCATTACTACAAACCCTTTCCCTGCCTGGCTCGCCAAGGCCAATAGATCTTTGAACCGATGCGCAAGCATACGGAGCGATCTTTGCAATGTGGGCGTGAGCGCTTCGCAACCGTACAGTGGCAGCCTCGAGCTGTTCACTCCCTGCGCTGCTTAGTGCACCCGAAGCATGGCGGCCGCTCCACCTTGAACCCGAGGGTTCAGGATAAGGGCCTAGCGGCTAAGGCGGGGAATTCAGTTTGGAGCTGATCGATATTTTGATTTTGCTTGCATGTGGGGCTGTGTCTGGTGTGTTAGCTGGCATGCTCGGCATTGGTGGCGGCATGATCCTCGTGCCCTTCATGATTATTGTCTTTAATCACCAGCAGTTTGATCAGAGCATTATTGTGCACATGGCGATTGCCACTGGTATGGCCACCATATTATTTACATCACTCTCTGCAATTCGGGCGCACCACCTGCACGGCACGATTGACTGGAAACTCGTTATTGCTTTAACGCCTGGCATTATTGCGGGCGGCCTCATTGGTGGCAGTGAATTATTTGATGCCTTTCCAACCAGTTGGCTCTCTTTGTTTTTTGCCCTCTTTATTGTCTACACATCGATTCAGATGTTTATCAATAAAAAACCGAAACCGGGACGTCAGCTACCCGGAAAGCTTGGTCTATTTTCTTTTGGCGCTTTTACGGGAGCCTTATCCAGCCTTTTAGGAGCAGGTGGCGCATTCGTTACAGTGCCGTTCATGATTTGGTGTAACGTTACTCCGCATACAGCGATGGCGTCAGCTTCTGGCCTTGGGTTTCCAATCGCAGTCGCCGCAACCATCGGTTACGTGGTGGGCAGCTGGAACCACCCTGGTCTACCATCAGGATCTCTCGGCTACATCTATCTTCCTGCTGTTGCCTGCATTGTGGCGGCAAGTGTTTTTACAGCACCGCTTGGAGCCAAAATTGCACGCAACACGAATACTGCCAATCTCAAACGTGTCTTTGGCGGGATGTTATTTTTCCTTGCAGCCTTCATGTTCAATGAAAGTCGCAAGGCCTTTGGCATGTAATTGACTTACGCAGTGTATTGCTGACGCAGAATATTCTTTTGTACTTTACCCATCGCGTTGCGTGGCAAGTCAGAAACGATTTCAATGCGCTTGGGTACTTTAAAGTTCGCAATTTGACCCTTCAGCACATCAATCATTGCTTTTGAATCCAGCTTGACGCCTGGCTTTGCAACCACAATGGCCATGACCGCCTCACCAAAATCAGGATGCGGCACACCAATGACAGCACTCTCATCCACGCCATCCATGTCGTCAATAAAGCTCTCAATCTCTTTGGGATAGACGTTGTATCCACCCGAGATAATTAAGTCTTTGCTGCGCCCCACGATGCACAAATAGCTGTCCGGCACTTGAGCGCCGTTGGCCATACCGCCGAAACGGCCAACATCGCCGGTTTTAAACCAGCCATCGGCGGTAAATTCCTCGGCTGTTTTTTCTGGCATACGCCAGTAGCCCTTAAATACATTGGGTCCTTTTACCTGAATGCTACCAATCGCATTGACTGGGCATGGCTTATTCTTTTCATCGACCACGCGGACTTTCACGCTCGTGAGTGGCAAGCCAACCGAACCCCCAACCCGAGCCCCTTTGTATGGATTCGAAACCAACATCACGGTTTCACTCATGCCATACCGCTCAAGAATGGTTTCGCCGGTTAACTCTTTAAAGGTATTAAAGGTCTCGGTTAGGAGTGGTGCCGACCCAGACACAAAGAGGCGCATATTCCGGCATACGGCCTTGGTAAAGTTTTTATCGGCCAAGAGGCGAACATAGAAGGTGGGAACACCCATCATTACCGTTGAACGCGGCATATTCTGAATCAATGCCGCGGTATCCAGGCGCGGCAGCCAAATCATTTTGCTGCCGTTAATTAAAGCGCCATGGGCCGCAACAAATAATCCGTGCACATGAAAGATCGGCAAGGCATGCAACAACACATCGCCTTTTTTCCAACCCCAAAATTTCTGCAAGACAAGGGCATTACTACTCAAGTTTTTATGCGTGAGCATGGCGCCTTTACTGCGGCCAGTAGTGCCTGAGGTATACAGAATCGCAGCCAGATCATCGTCCCCACAAGCGACAGTTTTAAAACGATCACTTTGCACGGCGGCACGATCTAAAAGAGTACCGGTACGGTTGTCATCGAGCGTAAAGACATGACGGGTTCCTGACTTAAATGCAATCTTCGAGACCCAAGAAAAATTCTTGCTGCTGCAAATCATCACTGCGGGTTCGGCATTTTGTATAAAGTATTCGATCTCGGCAGCTTGATATGCGGTGTTCAGTGGCAGGTAAACATAGCCTGCTTGGATAGTAGCTAGATATAAAAAGAGGGCCTCGGGTGATTTTTCAACCTGAACTGCAACGCGGGAGCCCTTCGGTATACCTAATCCTTGAAGTAAGTTCGCCATCATCGCCGTGGCACGCTCTAGATCGCTCCACGAGTAATACAAACCATCATGCGTTTCTAAGGCGCAAGACTGGCGATCGTTTGGAAATCCGTTTTCTAATACCGAATACAAATTCATGACAACCCCACAACAAACAATTAATTGATACAACGCCTTAACCCAGGATTTTCTGGGCAGCTAAAGCTCTATTTTACGGTCTAGCGGGTGGTACTGAGCTTAAACACTCATGAGCTTGGCTACCGCCCTGGAATACATGATTTCCCCTTTCACAAAGCGCTCATGATTCTCTTCCACGCTCGAGAGGTCATACAGATAATTGACCATAATGCCGGCAGATTGACGCAAACCCTTGCGCGATAAATCCCCGGCCCAATTAATCAGGTGTAACTTGGCGCCATTGCCCAAATGGAACTTAGCAACGGGATTACCTTCGCGCCCAGTAGATGCGAGCCCCAAGTACATGGCGGTAAGGCAGAGCAATGCCTCTTTCTCCTTTTTGGGGGCATCGTCAGGATGCCAGCCACTACTTAGATGCTCGGCCCAGGATTGCGCATCCAGGCCCAGAGCCTGCAACGCCTGGTCTCGCTTGATCTTTAAAGCGGGCTTGAGGCGATCAGGCGGCACGCCATCACCTAGATTCGCTCCCGCAGCAATCCATTCAATTAATCCGGGAACGGGCGAGAGTGTAATAAAGGTTTTTAGGCTCGGGAACTCCTGGTGCAACTGCTCAGCAACCCGCTTGATCAAAAAGTTACCCATCGAGACGCCGCGCAGACCAGGCTCACAGTTACTGATGGAATAAAAAACGGCCACTTTATATTGCTGCGCTTGAGTCACTGTCTCGGCTTTTTTATCCACAAGCGGAGCAATGGCCAGTGGCACTTCAGGTAGCAGCGCTACCTCCACAAAGATCAATGGTTCATTGGGTAACTGAGGATGAAAGAAGGCAAAGCAGCGCCGGTCAGGTTGCAAACGGCGGCGCAAGTCATCCCAGCCATCAATCGCATGGACTGCCTCGTGCTGGATCAGCTTTTCTAAAATCTCGGCAGGGGACTTCCAGTCAACCCGGTGCATTTTTAAAAAACCGGGATTAAACCATGATGACAATAAATGGCGCATGTCAAAATCCACTGCAGCCAGTTCGGGTTTTTTGTCTAACAGTTGCAACAAATCACGGCGCATTTCGACAACGGCGGCGGTACCATTCAGCCCCCGATTCAGGCGACGCATAAACTCTTGGCGGGGCGACTCTGTTACTTTTTGTAAGCGAATGTAATTACGGGCATTGGCCTCTGCCGCAAAGGCTTGCGATGCCGCCATCACCTCCGCCGGATTGGGGCTGAGTTTTTCAATCAAGGCGGTAAAGAATTTAAGGTGCTGGTCTTTGGTGAGCTTGCGATAGTTGTCGATCACGTCGTTGGCCATACTCACCGCATTGGATTCCCCACGCTCCGACGTTAAACGCTGCATTGCGCTCAGCGCTTTGGATAAATGGCGGGTTTTGGTGATTAACTCCAGCATGAAGCGTCCTTTGGTTGCACAAGGTCAAAAAAATGGATTTTTCGGATCAATTCACTTAAACAACAGGCATTTAGGCAAAATACGCGATTTTTGAAGATGTTAGCAACAAATGATCGAAAAAAAGATATTTTTAAATGCAGTTAGTGAAAATTATCGTCTTATTTGCGATTTAATAAATAAATACCGAATAAAATCATGGGGATAGTTAGCCATTGCCCCATTGAAAAGCCAAATGCAAGTGGGCCTAAGAAAACATCGGGCTCGATCGCAAACTCAACTGAAAAACGGCAAATGCCGTAACCCAGCAAAAATAAGCCTGAAACCTGACCAAGGCGACGCGGTTTTCGGGCATAGACCCACAAGACCAGTCCAAGAAGGACACCCTCGCAGAGCAATTGATAAATTTGCGATGGGTGGCGAGGAATGGCATCCACCAGTGGAAACACCATAGCCCAAGGCACATCCGCTGGCCTACCCCACAATTCAGCATTTATAAAGTTACCTAAGCGCCCAAACGCTAAACCAAAGGGAACCAAAGGGGCAACTAAATCACTAACTGTCCAAAACGAAGTGTTCTTGCGCCGTGCAAACCAAACCATCGCCAGAATGACACCCAGCAGTCCGCCATGGAAGGACATTCCACCTTGCCATACCTTAAAGATGCTCAGCGGATTGGCCAAATAGAATTCAGGCATATAAAAGAGGACATGGCCGATTCGCCCACCCAGCACCACTCCCAGCACGCCCGCAAAGAGTAGGTCCTCTAAATCTTTGGTAGTCCACCCCAAGGCTTGGTAATAGGGTCGCTTGATGCACAACCGGCCCAGCACAACAAATTGGGCAAAGGCCATTAAATACATCAGTCCATACCAGTGGATCCCAAAGGACCCAATCTGAAGGGCTACTGGATCGATTTGTGGGTGAATCAGCATGATGGTTTAGCTTTTTGCTTGATCAAAATTATGAAGCTCATGACCCAGATCGCGGTAGGCCTTGTAACGCTCGCGTCCTGCAAGACGCTCTACATCATTGACCGTAACCACCTCAACAATCCGCGGAAATCGGCCAACTAAGGCTGCAACATCGCTTGGCATCCGCATACTCAAATGAATCAGTACATCGGCATGCGGCAAGTTCGCTAACGCTGGCGCTGCGGTATCGTCAAGAAGAACAATCGGCGTTTCAAACGCCGCCTCATGATCGCCGTAGCAGTGGGGTAAAAAATCAGTCTTAGTAAAGGTCCATAGCAATTCATCGAGGCGCTTGAGGTCGGCTTTTTCTGCCACCATCACGATATTGCGAACAGTCTCACCTTCCGCCGTAGCGCTCCAAATCTTGCGCGTTAGCCTACAGGCATATTCCAGCTTATCACTAACATTACTGTGAAAGTCGATGCGTGCCATATTAACTTAGGATTGTGTAAGCAAATAGTTCACCAAGAGGGGTACTGGTCTACCAGTCGATCCCTTGGCTGCTCCACCTTTCCATGCGGTGCCCGCAATATCCAAATGTGCCCAAGGGTACTTTTCAGTAAAGCGCTTTAAAAAGCAAGCGGCCGTCACGCTACCAGCAGGGCGTCCACCGATATTGGCCATATCAGCAAAGTTTGATTTGAGCTGCTCTTGATAAGCGGCATCAAGCGGCATGCGCCACACGGTATCAAGGGAGTCATTGCCGGCTTGGGTTAAATCCGCCAACAAGTGACTATCGTCCGAGAACATACCACTATGAACCGCACCGAGCGCAATCACACAGGCACCCGTCAAGGTCGCAATATCAATCACAGCCTTGGGCTTGAAGCGCTCTACGTAGGTGAGTGCATCACACAGAATCAAACGGCCTTCGGCATCGGTATTTAAAATTTCAATGGTTTGACCCGACATACTTTTCACAATGTCGCCCGGTCGGGTTGCTTTACCCGAGGGCATATTTTCGCAGGTCGGAATGACACCGATGACATTCTGCTTGAGGCCCAGCAATGATGCCGAGAGAAGCGTACCGACAACGGATGCCGCTCCGCACATGTCGTACTTCATCTCATCCATTGCTTCGCCGGGCTTAAGGGAGATGCCGCCAGTATCAAAGGTAATGCCTTTACCTACCAACACCGTTGGAGCCTCACTTGCTTTGCCACCGTTGTGACGCATGATGATAAATTGCGGCGGGGTTTCCGAACCTTGCGCAACAGATAGAAAGGAGCCCATGCCCAGCGCTTCCATTTGCTTTTTCGTCAGCAGCTCTACCTTGAGCTTGGTTTTCTTCATCAAACCCTGCGCTGTTTTTGCAAGGTAGGTTGGAGTGCAGACATTAGGCGGCAAATTACCCAAGTCTTTTGCAAGGTTCATGCCCTGAACCAAAGCCTCGCCTTGATGCACTGCTACTTGCACTGCCTTAGCAGTATCTTTGCAAGCAACAAAGAGGAGCTCTTTAAACGGATCGGCATGCTCCACTGCCTTGAACTTCATGGCGGGCTGACGCACCCCAAAGCGATACGTCTGCTCACCCGCAAATTGCGCTGTCAAGCGAACTTGCTTCACTACTGCATCTGCATTCGCCCCAAAGCTCGGCACAAACCACGATGCCGACTCAATGGCGCCGCCACTCAGGATCTTCAGGGTAGACTTGGCTAGCTTGGCATAGGACTGTAAGGATATGCCCTCTTTCGGGCTTGGATCACCTAGGCCAACGAGCAACACCCGCTTGGCCTTTACGCCCGCCTTTACCCAGCTCACCTCTGCCCTTAACAGACACTGACTGGCTTCTTTTCCATTCAGATCGCCAGCGAGTTTGGCCCGAGTAACCGAGCCGCCCAATACGGCATCCAATTCATGCAAAAGGTTGCCAGGTGTTTTCTTGTTTAAATCGGCTTTGCTGTAGCCCAAAATAAGGCAATCGGTGGCGATGGCGATGAGACTGGCAATCGCCGGCTTTACCTGCTTTACAGAATCAAAGTCGGCTTGGGGTAATGTTTTCGTGCTAAATTGAATTTGCATAAGGAAGTCATTTGTAGTGGTTTTTTCCATTATCCTCCGAGCTGCAGATTTCCCCCCGATTCGTCCCGTATTTCCCTACTAAACTAGACTTTTCCGCCAACACCCTTGCATAGAACGCATGATTTTTGACCAAGCCCTACGCCGCGAACTGAGCCTCACTACTGGGGGGGTATTTTTGGTCTTGGTAACGATCATGATCACCACCTTAGTCATCCGTATTTTGGGCTTTGCCGCCAACGGCGTAGTGAATCCAGAAGATGCCTTGGTGTTGATTGCCTTAGCGACAATCGGTTACTTGGCTGTCCTGCTGACGGTTTCCCTCTTTATTGCGGTTCTGATCGTATTGGTTCGCTGGTACAAAGACTCTGAAATGATTGTGTGGTTTGCAAGCGGCCTGAGCATCATGAGTTTAATTCGGCCTATTTTGCGGTTTGCCATTCCACTCATTTTCATTATTGCCCTGCTCGCCCTCTTTGTTTGGCCCTGGGCCAATCGCGAATCAGCCCTTATCAGTCAGCGTTTTCAGCAACGCGATGATGTATCGATGGTCACAGCCGGTCAATTTCGAGAGTCAGCCAAAGCTGAACGCGTCTTCTTTATTGAAGAGCTGGATGTCGCTAACCGCGAAGTAAAAAATATCTTCGTTGCCGATTCAAGAAATCAACGCCTAAGCATTGCCGTAGCGGCAAGTGGTTTTATTGAAAATACCCCAAGCGGTGAAAAGAACATCATTCTGAAAGACGGGCGTCGCTATGAAGGTTTACCTACCCAGCCCGACTTCCGCATCTTGGAGTTCGATGAATACGAAACCAAATTACGCAGCAAAGAATTAACCGAGCCGCCGCCGCGTGACCGCGAACGCAGTGTTCAAGAACTTCTGAAAGATCCATCGCCCTCCAACCTCGGGGAACTGCTGTGGCGGATCGGCTTGCCAATAATGGCCCTAGGCTTGGTTTTTATTGCGATTCCGCTGGCCTATGTCAATCCACGACTGGGTAATTACACTGCCATGTTTTATGCTGTGCTGGTCTATTTGATTTACAGCAACCTGCTTAATCTGGCCCAAAATTTTGTTTCACAAAGTCGTCTTGATTTTTTTGTGGCCATTTGGCCGATTCATTTACTTGCTTTGTTGATTGCTACGGTTTTAATTCGTAATCGCATTAATCCATCCCTTAAATGGTGGAAGCGGCAGTTGCCCGCCTTTATGACGCGCCCATGAATTTTCTCTTTCCTTACATTTATGAGCGTTACCTAGCCAAGCAAATTTATGCTGCGTTTGGTTTTATTCTCTTTGCGCTGGTTGCCCTCTTTTTATTTTTTGATGTGTTAGCAGAGCTGGGTTCGGTCAATCAGCAGTACACCCTTCTGATTGCCCTCGGACACGTTCTTTTAAAGGCGCCAAGCCGCATCGTTGAAATCATCCCCATTGCAGGCTTAATTGGCAGCATCTATGTCTTTGCCATGCTTGCTAGTCAGTCTGAGTTCACCATCCTTCGTATCGCGGGTTTGGATATTCGCCGTGGCCTTGTAATGCTGGGGAAGATTTCCTTACCAATTGTGGCAGTCACCCTGCTACTCAGTGAGTGGCTTGGCCCAATGGCCGAGTCCTTCTCTGAACGCGTCAAAATGAAAGCCTTGGGCTCCAGTTTTTCCTCGCAGTTTCGTACAGGGGTATGGGTGAAAGACCAACTGTACGATGAGGATGGCACTGGCTCGGTACGTCCGGGTGTGCGCTATATCAATATTGGAAAAATTGAGCCTGACAAGCAAGTCCGGCAAGTTCGCATGTATGAGTTTGATGATGACTACCACCTACTGTCGATCCGCAATGCCGAATCAGGTCGATTTAATGAGGCGGGTTCGTGGGAGCTCAATAATGTGATTGAGACTCGCTTTAAGGAAGCCCAAAGTAAAAATGCCTTAGATCCGGTCTTCTCTGCTAATACCGCCAGCAAGCCATCGATGACCTTGGCATCCAAGGTCACCCCAGAAATCCTCGGCGTATTACTCGTCAACCCGGAACGCATGTCGATCTTTAGTCTGGGACAATTTATTACCCACCTCAATGAAAACAAGCAAGACGTGCAACGCCACGCGATTGCGTTTTGGAAAAAACTCATCTACCCCTTCATCGTTTTTGTCATGCTGGCCCTTGCCTTGCCATTTGCTTATTTAAAGGCGCGGGCGGGTGGTATTGGTATCAAGATTTTTGGCGGCATCATGCTGGGTATGAGCTTTCAGTTATTAAATGCCCTTTTTTCCAATGTTGGCCTTCTAGGGGCATGGCCTGCCTACCTCACCGCCCTAACCCCACCATTGGCTTATTTTCTACTGGCCCTAATTGGTCTGAAATGGGTTTCGCGGTCTTAAATACCGAAAGATAATTTAGAATTGAGTTCCTATATCGATCAAGATATATAAGGAACCTTTTCATGAATTTGCATCAATTTCGCTTTGTCCGTGAAGCCGTTCGCCAGCAATTTAACCTGACCTCTGCTGCGAAAGCCCTTTTTACATCCCAGCCTGGGGTTTCAAAGGCGATCATTGAGCTTGAAGATGAGCTGGGAGTCGAGATCTTTCGTCGCCACGGTAAGCGCATACGCTCACTCACTGAGCCAGGTAAACGGATTCTGCTCTCTGTTGAACGAATCTTAGATGAGGTCGAAACCTTGAAACGGGTTGGGCAGGACTTTGCGACCCAGGACCAAGG
>CAWUTW010000128.1:0-8653 GCA_963925585.1 uncultured Polynucleobacter sp.
AATCCACCACGTACTCTGCGCCACGGTAGAGTTCGGTATGCCCTTTTTGGCGACCAAAGCCTTTGACCTCAGTAACAGTAAGACCAGTCACGCCGACTTCAGCTAGTGCTTCACGCACTTCATCGAGTTTGAACGGCTTAATGATGGATGTGATTAATTTCATAAATTTCCCCTATTGCAGTAATCATACCCAAAACCCACCGACTCGTCTTAGCAAACCAATACGCCCGAAATCGTTGTATTAGGCTAAAAACCGAGAGGTAATGGGGTAACGCCAATCCCGGCCGAATGCCCGGGTAGTAACCCGGACGCCCGGCGGTGCCTGGCGCCGCTTGTATTCATTGAGTTTGATTAGGCGGGTTATCTTGCGCACGCTGGCCTCGTCAAAACCACGCTCAATTAAGGACGCAATCGATTGGTTTTGCTCCATATAGCCCTCGACAATAGCGTCTAGTAGTTCATAGGGCGGCAGGCTATCTTGATCAGTCTGGTCCGGGCGTAATTCTGCGGATGGGGCACGCGTCAAAATCCGTTCCGGAATGACCGGCGCCACACTATTGCGATAGGCACAGAGTTTATAGACCACCGTTTTGGGGATGTCTTTAATCACTGCAAAGCCACCGGCCATATCACCATAAAGGGTGCAATAACCTACAGCCATTTCACTTTTATTGCCAGTGGTTAAAACCAGGCGACCGGTTTTATTCGACAGCGCCATTAAAAGGGTGCCACGCACGCGCGCTTGAATGTTTTCTTCGGTAGTATCGGGCGCGAGGCCGGCAAACTGACCGGCAAGCGCACCCTCCAAAGCCGCTACTGCGCTACCAATCGGAATTTCATCGTACTGTACGCCAAGATTGCTCGCTAAAGCGCGCGCATCCACCCACGATATTTCGGCAGTGTAGGGCGACTGCATCATCACTGCGCGCACCTGCTCGGCGCCCAGGGCATCGACTGCGATGGCAAGCACCAAAGCGGAATCTACCCCGCCAGATAAACCAATGATGACGCCCGGAAATCCGTTCTTGTGTACATAATCACGCACGCCCAGTACTAGGGCTGCGTAGGCTTGCGACTCCATGCTTTGGGACGGAGCAATAAGCCCTAGCTCAGGCTCTCCGTTTGCATCAATGGCCACCAGGCCAATACCGGTTTCAAACTGCGGCATGACAGTGGCGATGAGGCCATCGGAGTTCAGAGCAAAGGAGCCGCCATCAAAGACTAATTCATCTTGACCGCCAACGGCGTTCACATAAATAAAAGGCAAACCGGTTACACCGATGGCATTACGCAGCACCTCTAGTCGTAAATCTTCTTTGTGTAAATGATAGGGTGAGGCATTGAGTGAAATTAATACCTTCGCACCTGCTACTTTAGCTTGGGTAGCAGGCCCTGCATGCCAAGCGTCTTCGCAAATGATCACCCCGATGGCGCAGCCCTCAACATCAAAAATACAGGGCGCGCTACCAGGTATGAAGTAACGCACCTCATCAAAGACTTCGTTGTTGGGTAATTCGTGCTTGGCATAACTCGCAATCGATTGGCCATCTCGCAGCACCGATGCAGCATTGTGTAATCCTTGTGGGGTCTTAAGGGGGTGGCCGACTACGACAGCCAAACCCCGGTAAGCCGCCAAAGCGCTGCGCAATTGATCTAAGGCATCCGCCGCCGCCTCAATAAAAGCAGGGCGCAGCAGTAAGTCTTCAGGGGGGTAGCCAGTGAGGGCTAGCTCTGGAGTAACGAGTAACTTCGCGCCAGAGCGGTGGGCGACTTCAGCTGCATCACGAATTAACTTCGCATTGCCGCTCAAATCCCCCACTACGGGATTGATTTGAGCCAGGGCAATGTGAAATGAGGTCAAGGCTTATGCCTTTTCCTTGTTGTAGCGTTCAATGCCTTCGAGGATTTCTTTATGGGCATCAGCAATGCCGCCCCACCCGCGAACCTTCACCCATTTTCCGGGCTCAAGGTCTTTGTAGTGCTCAAAAAAGTGTTGAATTTGATTGCGGCGCAGCGGATTAATGTCCTCTATTTTTTGCCAGTGGGTGTAGATGGACAAAATGCGATCTTCGGGCACAGCCAACAATTTAGCATCTTGGCCGCCTTCATCTTCCATTTGTAAAACACCAATAGCACGGCAGCTTACTACTACCCCCGGTATGAGTGGAAAGGGAGTGACAACTAAAACATCGACAGGATCACCATCACCAGCAATGGTCCGTGGGATGTAACCATAATTACAAGGGTAGTGCATAGCTGTTCCCATAAAGCGATCGACAAAAATTGCCCCCGTTTCTTTATCTACTTCGTACTTGATTGGATCCGCGTTCATTGGAATTTCAATAATCACATTAAAATGCTTGGGTATATTTTTGCCTGGTTTTACGTTGTCAAGACTCATACAAACTCCAAATAATTATTAGTAGATACCCTAATCTTAACAAAGAGATAAAGCACTCTTTCTGTTACATACTATTTGCTGTGCATTTTGATTAGATGATCCTAAGAATTTAGAGGCCATTGGGTAATCAAAAGGGTAAATTTAACGTCGTATAAACAAAGGGATTTAAGGATGGATAATGCAACGCTCGGTCTCTACTTTGCCTTGGCATGCGGCTTAGTCGCCGTTATTTACGGGTTTGGTGTGCGCAGTTGGATCTTAAAGCAAAGCACAGGGAATGCCAAAATGGTCGAAATTGCTCAGGCAATCGAGCAGGGCGCAGCCGCCTATTTATCTCGCCAATACAAAACAATCGCGGTAGTCGGTTTAATCCTGACTGTATTAATTGGCCTCTTTTTGGATATCGCAACGGCCGTTGGTTTTGTCATTGGGTCGGTTTTGTCTGGCGCTTGCGGCTTTATTGGTATGAATGTTTCGGTCAAAGCCAACGTTCGGACTGCACAAGCTGCCACCATTGGTATGAATGAGGCGCTGAATGTGGCGTTTAAAGGTGGCGCCATTACTGGAATGCTGGTCGTTGGCTTGGGCTTGCTAGGTGTCGGTGTCTTTTTCTGGGTTTTGGCTTCGAGCGGCGATGTCCGTGAACTCTCAGATGTCCTGCATCCACTCATTGGTTTGGCTTTTGGTTCCTCGTTGATTTCCATTTTTGCTCGTCTTGGCGGTGGTATTTTCACTAAAGGGGCTGATGTGGGTGCCGACTTGGTCGGTAAGGTGGAGGCAGGTATTCCTGAAGACGATCCCAGAAATCCTGCAGTGATCGCAGATAACGTGGGCGATAACGTAGGCGATTGCGCTGGTATGGCAGCTGACTTATTTGAGACCTACGCAGTGACGTTGATCGCCACGATGGTACTTGGCGCCATCGTAGTTACGGGCGCCCCCCTCGAAGCGGTTATTTATCCGTTGGTTCTTGGTGGCATCTCTATTCTGGCATCGATTGTGGGTTGCTCGTTTGTCAAAGCCACTCCTGGCATGAAAAATGTCATGCCAGCCTTGTATAAGGGATTAGTGATTGCGGGCGGACTTTCTTTAGTGGCTTTTTACTTTGCGACGAACTGGATTATTCCAGACGATGCCTTGGGAATGCCAGGTAGTCAGTGGCGCTTATTTGCATCAACCGTAGTGGGGCTTGCCTTAACGGCCGGTTTAGTTTGGATTACGGAGTATTACACCGGTACGCAATTTGCACCCGTGAAGCATATCGCTGAGGCTTCAACAAAAGGCCATGGTACGAATATCATTGCTGGCTTGGGCGTTTCGATGCGCTCCACCGCGTATCCGGTTTTATTCGTTTGCGCCGCAATTTACCTTGCCTATTGGTTTGCTGGCATCTACGGAATTGCCGTCGCTGCAACTGCAATGCTATCCATGGCTGGAATTGTGGTGGCTTTAGATGCCTATGGACCTATTACAGACAATGCAGGCGGTATTGCTGAGATGGCCGGTATGCCACAGTCTGTTCGCGACATTACCGATCCATTGGATGCGGTGGGTAATACAACGAAAGCAGTTACCAAGGGATATGCCATCGGTTCAGCCGGTTTAGCCGCGCTGGTACTTTTTGCTGATTACACTAATGCACTTGCCTTAAGTGGTCAGAGAGTCAGCTTCGATCTCTCCAATCACATGGTCATTATTGGGTTATTTATTGGCGGCATGATCCCATTTTTATTTGGCGCAATGGCAATGGAAGCCGTTGGCCGCTGTGCAGGGGCAGTGGTAGAAGAGGTACGTCGTCAGTTCCGCGATATTCCAGGAATTATGGACGGTACCGGCAAGCCTGAATACGGAACGGCAGTTGATATGTTGACCACAGCCGCAATTAAAGAAATGATTATTCCCTCGCTGTTGCCGGTCATTATTCCGATCTTGGTGGGATTATTACTCGGCCCCGCGGCACTTGGCGGCTTACTCATGGGTACGATTGTGACGGGTTTATTTGTTGCGATTTCGATGTGTACCGGTGGCGGTGCTTGGGATAACGCCAAAAAGTACATTGAGGAAGGCCATCACGGCGGTAAGGGATCCGAGGCCCACAAAGCCGCGGTAACGGGCGATACGGTGGGAGACCCCTACAAAGATACAGCTGGACCGGCGATTAATCCACTCATTAAGATTATTAACATTGTCGCTTTATTAATCGTTCCATTACTCCCAGTGATTGGATAATCATTCGAACGGTCGGCAAATAAAAAAGTCGAAAAGAAAAAACGCCCATGATGTGGGCGTTTTTTTGATCAATCGTTTGCGGTCTATTCTAGTGTTTCTAAATAGCGCTGTGCATCCAGCGCAGCCATACAGCCCGTACCTGCGCTAGTAATGGCTTGACGGTAAATGTGGTCTTGCACATCGCCTGCCGCAAATACGCCTGTGATGTTGGTTGCTGTTGCGTTGCCGGCCAATCCGGATTGGGTTTTAATGTAACCGCCTTCCATATCCAGCTGGCCTACGAACAGTTCCGTATTGGGCTTGTGACCGATCGCAATGAATGCACCCATTACAGGGATGTCTTCTTTGCTGCCGTCCTGCTTGGCAATGCGAACACCGGTAACACCTTTTTCATCACCCAAGACTTCGTCTAAGGTGGCGTTGAGTTTGAGCTCGACTTTACCCTCGGCTACTTTAGCCATCAAGCGATCAATCAAAATTGGTTCGGAGCGGAATTTATCGCGACGATGAATCACCGTTACCTTGCGAGCAATGCCAGTAAGGTAGAGCGCCTCTTCAACAGCAGTGTTACCACCGCCAACCACGCACACGTCTTGGTTGCGATAAAAGAAACCATCGCAGGTAGCGCAGCCAGAAACCCCGCGACCCATAAAGGCCTCTTCGCTAGGTAGGCCGAGGTACTGCGCCGATGCCCCGGTAGAGATAATCAAGGCATCGCAGGTATACGTACCCGAATCACCCACCAGGCGAATCGGTTTTTCAGAAAGGGCTGCGGTATGGATGTGGTCAAAAATGATTTCAGTATTGAAGCGCTCCGCATGCTTTAAAAATCGCTCCATCAGCTCAGGCCCTTGCACGCCATCGGGGTCAGCCGGCCAGTTTTCTACATCGGTCGTCGTCATCAATTGACCGCCTTGGGCCATCCCAGTGATGAGGGTAGGTTGTAAATTGGCGCGGGCAGCATAGACTGCGGCGCTGTAACCTGCTGGGCCAGAGCCCAGAATCAGGACTTTGCTGTGTTTCGGAGAAGTAGTCATGCCCTAATTATAGGATTGCTTGATTACAATCAGGGAACATGGCTAAATCGACCCAATCCACCAGCAAATCTTCACTACCCCCCCAGGATGGCGGACAGGGACGCATGCCCCGCCTTTTCTTGGAAATCCGTTGGTTTTTGACCCTAGGCTTATGCCTTGGCTTGATCGCGGTTCTGGTGACCTATTCCAAGTCTGATCCCGCCTGGTCGCATGCCAGTTTTGAAGCGCCAAGCAATATTGGCGGTCGCTTTGGGGCGTGGACTGCTGATTTATTACTCTATATTTTCGGGGTGTCCGCCTTTTGGTGGATCGTACTCTTTGGGCGCCGCGTGATTGCGGGTTGGCGTGAGTTATGGAGCGTTCCGTTACCGCCTGACCCGGATGCTAAGCCAGATTCGTTATTCGTGCGTTGGTTCGGTTTTGGATTAACCCTGTGCTCGAGCATGGGCCTGGAGTCGATTCGCTTGCATTCCTTAGCGATTCCCCTGCCGCGACCCCCCGGCGGCATCTTGGGCGAGTTAATTGGCGATCCTTTAGTGATGGCCCTCGGCTTTACTGGCTCAACCATATTACTGCTGTTTGGCCTCTTTGCTGGCCTCTCCTTGTTTTTACGTTTCTCTTGGCTGAGCGTTGCCGAGCAGGTGGGCCGATCCCTCGAGATTGCCTATCGCCGCCTGCGGGAGCGCCGTGAACGCGTTGAGGACTTGAAGATCGGCGAGCAGGCTGCGGAAGAGCGTGAAGAGTTTGTAGAAGAAGTGCGTGGACGGGTTGAAATTGCCCCGGCTGTCCAGATTGTGCGCGCACCCTTGCAGATCGCCAAGAGTGTGCGGGTTGAGCGCGAGAAACAGCAACCCTTGTTTGTTGATATTCCCGATTCAGAATTGCCACCCTTATCGTTATTGGACGAGGTGCCTGAAGCAAAAGAAACCATTTCTGCAGACATATTGGAATTTACCTCGCGTCTCATTGAGCGCAAGCTGGACGAATTCGGTGTTGAAGTCAAAGTGATTGCAGCGTATCCAGGCCCGGTTGTAACCCGTTACGAGATCGAGCCAGCCATTGGTGTCAAAGGCAGTCAGATTGTTAATTTGTCGCGCGATCTATCGCGCTCATTGGGCCTAGTAAGCTTACGCGTGGTGGAAACCATACCCGGCAAAACCTGCATGGCTTTGGAGTTGCCCAATCCCAGCCGCCAATCGGTTTACCTTTCAGAAATTCTGAGCTCACAGGTCTACAACGACAACCATTCGCTACTCACCCTGGCTTTGGGTAAAGGTATTTCGGGAAGCCCGATGGTAGCTGATTTGGCCAAAATGCCGCATTGCTTGGTAGCGGGCACCACGGGCGCTGGTAAATCGGTCGGTATTAATGCCATGATTTTATCGATCCTATTTAAAGCCAAGCCCGATGAAGTGCGCTTGATCATGATTGATCCCAAGATGTTAGAAATGGCGATGTACGACAAGATTCCGCATTTGCTATGCCCAGTTGTGACCGATATGAAGCAGGCCTTCAATGCACTCAATTGGGCGGTGAATGAGATGGAGCGCCGTTATAAATTAATGAGTAAGTTTGGCGTGCGTAATTTAGCCGGCTTTAATAAAAAGATTCTCGAAGCAGAAGAAAAAGGCGAGAAACTCACTAATCCCTTTAGCTTGACTCCGGATGATCCAGAGCCGATCTACAAAGCACCCGTGATCGTGATCGTGATCGATGAGCTCGCTGATCTGATGATGGTGTCTGGTAAAAAGATTGAAGAATTGATTGCGCGCATCGCCCAAAAGGCTAGAGCAGCCGGCATCCATTTAGTCCTTGCCACGCAGCGCCCCAGCGTGGACGTAATTACAGGTTTGATCAAGGCCAACGTACCGACGCGGATTTCATTTCAGGTGAGTAGCAAAATTGACAGCCGAACCATCCTCGATCAACAGGGCGCAGAAGCCTTGCTAGGTATGGGTGACATGCTCTACATGGCCCCCGGCACAGGCCTTCCAGTCCGCGTACACGGGGCTTTTGTCTCGGACGATGAGGTACACCGCGTAGTCGAGTGGCTCAAAGAGAAAAGTGAAGCCAACTACATCGAGGGCGTACTTGAGGGTGCCGATGAATCCAATATGGATGTACTCAGCGGTGGCGGTAGCGGTGAAGCCGATCCGCTCTACGATCAGGCAGTCGCAGTCGTTTTGGAGCACAAGCGCGCCTCGATATCACTGGTACAGCGCCATTTGCGCATTGGGTATAACCGCGCAGCCCGTTTACTAGAGGATATGGAAAAAGCCGGCATGGTCTCGAAAATGAGTGGCAGCGGTAACCGTGAAATCCTTGTCCGCAGCTCTCAATAAGTTTGATTATGACGATGCGTTTTTTAAGTAGCGCCGTTTGCGCTCTACTATTTTCAATACCCAACATTTCTTTTGCGCAAGATACGCAAAGTGGCGTTGAGCAATTGCGGCAATTTGTACGCATCTCTAAAACAGCCGAAGGGGAATTTGTGCAGCAGCAATTGCGTGCCCCCAAGCCCAATGAGCCGCAAGATAAGGGCCTCAAAGTTATTCGCAAAACGGAAGGGCGTTTTATTTTTCAGCGCCCTGGCCGCTTTGTGTGGGATACCAAAAAGCCCTTTGAGCAGCGTTTGATTGCTGATGGCAAGCAGCTCATTATGTGGGATAAGGATTTAAATCAAGCAACCTTTCGGCCTGCTGGCCAGGTTTTAGCATCGACCCCAGCCGCTATTTTGTTTGGCGAAGGGGCACTTGAGCAACACTTTGATCTGGACGAGGGCGCTGAGCGCTCTGGTCTACGCTGGGCTAACTTAAAGCCAAAGGTGAAGCCATCGGCTGGCAGCAATGACTTGCCCTATACCTCAATTGCCATTGGCATGAGCAGTGGCTTGCCTCGGGCTTTAGAGCTGATGGATGGCTTGGGTAGTGTGGTGCAGCTAAGCCTAACGCAAATCCAGGTCAATATTTATTTGCCTGCAGGCACC
>CAWUTW010000129.1:0-16005 GCA_963925585.1 uncultured Polynucleobacter sp.
GGATGCCAGGTTTCGTAGCTCTTGAATTTAGTCTTGAGCCACGCGGAGCGTGCAAAGAGGTAATCATATTCACTGCGCGTGAGATCAATAAATTGCAAATAATGCTTCTGTTGGCCCGGTACTTGGGGCTTTGCTAGGGAGCTATTCATGAGGCTCTCCGAGGAGTTTGTACTGATCTCATTTTCAAAATACGATGCCTTTATCAAAGGGTCGATTTAATGCAATCCACACTGTTAAGCTATAGGGTAACGCGGTACGAATGACCTAACCAAAATACCCATCCACTTGAAACACAAAAAACTGTTTATCCAAGGCGTTACATCCACCGGCAAGCCATTTCGGCCGAGTGATTGGGCCGAGCGACTCTGTGGGGTTATGGCTTCATTCAGGCCGCCGGGAGATCATGCGGATCCACGCTTTACCTATTCACCCTATGCAAGGCCGGTTCAAATCGCGCAGATCAAATGCGTCGTGATAGACACTCGACTGCATGAACTCGACCCGCGCGCCCTCGACTTTGTTCTCAACTTTGCCAAAGACAATGATTTGGCCATCGAAGAAGCATGTGAATTCGAACCCAAATCACAAACCCATACTTAAAAAGTAAAACCCGCCCTAATAAGGAGCGGGCTATGACTTGGTACTGCAAAGCAAAAACGATTTAGGCTGCCATTGCCTTAATTGCAGCGGACAAACGGGACTTTTGACGGGCCGCGGTATTTTTGTGTGCAATTTTCTTGTCTGCAATTTTGTCGATGGTTGCTTGAGCCGCAACAAACACTTTTGCAGCGGTTACTTTATCGCCGGTATCAATTGCTTTACGCACAGCCTTAATGGAGGTGCGAAGCTTCGAGCGCAAACTGGAGTTGTGCTCGTTTTGTTTTACTGCTTGCCTGGCGCGCTTGCGTGCCTGTGCGGTATTGGCCATGTTTAAACCTACCTCTATAATTTCAATGGGTTAAATAGTTCGTTAGCAAACTGAATAAATCAACTCTGCAAGATAAATACTCTTTTTGAGGCTTTATTTTGTAGATTACCTTAGTCAAATCACCAAAACACAATATTTTACCTGAAAGCAGTTAAAAAGCCCAGTTGCCTGGTAAATAGGTGAAAATTGACCTATGAACCTGCTCTCCGCTGCCGCCAAGGTTAGCTCCTTCACCATGCTATCGCGCATTACAGGGCTTTTACGCGAAACCTTGATTGCCCGTAGCTTTGGGGCCTCCGAGTGGACTGACGCCTTTAATGTGGCTTTTCGGCTACCCAATCTGCTCCGTAGGCTGTTTGCCGAAGGGGCATTTTCTCAGGCATTTGTGCCGATTTTGGGGGAGGTTTCCAGCAAGGATAATCCTACCCAATCTAAAACCCTGATTAATGCGGTAGCTACCATCCTCTTTTGGGCCCTATTGCTTACCGTTGGTCTTGGCATTGTTGGTGCCCCACTCTTAATTTTGGCGATTGCCACCGGCTTTAACGGCAGCCCCGCTTACGAAGCCAGCGTGGTCATGACCCAGATTATGTTTCCCTATATTGGCCTGATTTCGATGGTCTCGCTTTCGGCAGGCATTCTCAACACCTTTCAGCGCTTTGCGATTCCAGCCTTTACCCCCGTTTTACTGAACTTGGCATTAATTGGCAGTGCGCTCTGGCTTGCGCCCCAACTCGATCAACCGATTTATGCCCTGGCATTCGGTGTACTGGTGGGCGGCATTTTGCAATTGGCGATTCAAGTACCTGCGCTGCGCCGACTGGGCTTACTGCCCCGTATCGGCGTATTGCCGCACGCCATTCGGAGTGCTTGGCTAAACCCCGATGCACGCCGAGTTCTGAAACTCATGGGGCCGGCTGTCTTTGCCGTATCGGTTGCTCAAATTTCCCTAGTGATTAATACCAACATTGCCTCTCGCTTACAAACCGGCAGTGTCTCTTGGTTGTCGTATGCCGATCGCCTGATGGAATTTCCGACCGCCTTACTTGGCGTAGCGCTGGGTACCGTGTTATTGCCGAGCCTGAGCAGGGCCAATGCCCAGCAAGACACAAAACAAGCCAGTGAGCTCCTAGTTTGGGGTTTACAACTCACCTTTTTGCTGGCTGCGCCCTGCGCAGTAGCGCTGTTGCTGTTTGGTGAGCCCATCGCTGCGGTGCTTTACCACTATGGCCGCTTTACCGCACTGGATGTCGTGATGACGCAGCAGGCACTTGCCGCCTATGGCGTTGGGCTAATTGGGCTGATTTTGATCAAAATTCTGGCGCCTGGATTCTATGCCCGTCAAGATATACGTACGCCAGTGCGCATTGCCTTGCTTGTATTAATCTCAACTCAACTGGCTAATATTATTTTGGTACCTTTACTGGGCCATACCGGCTTGGCGCTTTCTGTTGGACTGGGTGCCTGTTTAAATGCGGCCCTACTGTGGATTGGCTTACACCGGCGTGGCGCAATTGCAGTGGGCTTTGGTTGGACTAAATACCTCTTTCAACTTGCTATTGCACTGATTCCTTTATCGCTATTGCTCTACTATGGCGCCAACCTGCACCAGTGGATTGCCATGCAGAGTGCGCCATGGACGCGCGTTGGCTTATTAACCGCCTGGATTCTCGGCGCTGCTGTGGTGTATTTCATGGCCCTTTGGATTGTGGGTATTCGTTGGCAGCACTTTCGGCGTCATGCAAAATAGACTGTATGCCGACACGCCAACTTGATTACTTCACTTCCCTCGTTGCAGAGGATGATCATTTTCCCTTAACCGAATCTGCGATTGCGGTTGCGCAGCATGCCTTTCCGGACTTGGATGTGCAGCACACGCTTGATGAAATTGATGCCCTCGGTAGCAAGCTAAAAAAACGCATCACTGCCGATACCTCGCAAGTCCAACGCCTACAGCTGCTTAAGCATTTTTTTTACACCGAGTTGGTATTTGGTCCAAACGCAAATGACTTTTATGCGCCCGAGAATTCCTATCTGCACCATGTGATGGCGAGCCGTCGTGGCATTCCAATCTCACTAGCCATCTTAATGATCGAACTCGGTCAGCAAATTGGTCTAAAGATTCGTGGGGTCTCCTTTCCGAATCACTTCATGATGCGGGTCTCCCTGCCTCAAGGTGAAATCATTATGGATCCGCTCAATGGCGCCACCTACTCCAAGGATGAATTGCAAACCATGCTCGACCCCTACCTGGAGGCTAAAGGCTATCGGGGGGAGACTGCGCTTCCTTTGAGTATTTTCTTGCGCGCATCCAGTAGCCGAGAAATTCTCTCGCGCTTTTTGCGCAACCTGAAGTTAATTTATACCGAACATGAGCGCTGGGAACGCCTACTTGGCATTCAGGAGCGCTTGGTGATTTTGTTGCCCGATGCGATCGAGGAAGTGCGCGATCGCGGCCTTATTTTTGCCCAACTGGAATACGTGCGTCCGGCCCTAAAGGACATGCAACATTACATTAGTGAAGTGCCCGAGGCGAGCGATGCGGAAGATATTCGTAATCATATTGCTACCCTCGAAAGCCAAGCTCGCTAAGTTTAAACCGATTGCATTCCACTCGCCATGCCGACTGAGTTGCATCCCCTACTGTCCATAGCGGGTCCTACCGGATCTGGCAAAACTAATTTGGCTATGGCGCTTGCAGCAGAAGCAAAGGCACACGGCATCACCATCGAACTCATCAGCATGGACTCTGCTCTGGTCTATCGGGGCATGGACATTGGTAGTGCCAAACCCACTCTAAAAGAGCGTGTGGCTGTACAGCATCACCTCATCGACATTCTCGATCCAAGCGAAGCCTACTCTGCAGCGCGCTTTGCAAGCGATGCCAAACGGCTTGTCACTGAAATACGGCAACGGGGCCATGTGCCCGTTATCGTCGGCGGCACCATGCTCTATTGGCGAGCGTTTGCTTATGGTCTGTCCAGCCTTCCACCAGCGGATTCAGCAATCCGTGCACACCTGGATGCCAAAGGGAAGGCACTCGGGTGGCCAGCCATGCATGCGGAGTTAATGGTGCTTGATCCCATTACAGCAACGCGCTTAGAGCCCAATGATTCGCAGCGCATTCAGCGCGCATTAGAGGTCGTGCAATCCACCGGCAAACCAATGTCCGCCTGGCTTGCAGAATCGCCCAGTGACGATGGCCGTGCAGGCTCATTGATTCCCGACTGGCTGCGTCTGGTTTCATTAGAGCCAAGCGAGCGGGCGCAGTTGCATCAGAATTTAGAAGGTCGCTTTGATGCCATGCTGCATGCTGGATTGATTGATGAAGTGCGTTTGCTTCGGGCCCATCCCGGTATCCATGCCGATCTCCCCTCGATGCGCGCAGTCGGCTACCGCCAAGTATGGGAATTTTTGGAAGGGCACATCAGTGCAGAACAAATGCGCTACAAGGCCTTAGCGGCAACGCGGCAACTGGGCAAGCGCCAACTCACCTGGCTCAGGGCAATTGAGGGCCGCACTGTATTTAATCCGTTTGATGCCAGCGGCTTGCAGGCAGCGCTGCAATACTGCCTTCAAGAGTTAGGTGCAATCAAATAACAATTGTTTGCGCTGCATTGGGGGCCCGCTCAACCACCTCACCCACAACCCACGCTTTTAGGTCTTGGGCTTGGAGCGAAGCAAGGGCTTTGTCCACCTCGCTTCTTGCAAGAATGACGACCATGCCAATGCCGCAATTAAAGACGCGGACCATTTCTGCATCGACCACGCCGCCTTTAATTTGCAACCAACGGAATAAGTCAGGCAAAACCCAACTGTCGCGGTGCAAAATTGCTTGGGTATGTTCTGGCAAAACACGGGGCACGTTATCTACTAAGCCGCCGCCTGTTATGTGGGCCATACCCTTTACATCCACTTCGCCAATTAACTTCAGTAGTGGCTTGACGTAGATTTCAGTGGGCGCCATCACTACATCAATCAAAGGACGTCCGCCAATATCATCGCTTGGCTTTGCGCCAGCACGTTCAATAATCTTTCGCACCAAGGAATACCCATTGGAGTGCGCACCACTCGAGCCCAAGGCCAAAATGATATCGCCTGGCACAATGCGGCTGCCGTTGATGATCTTGGATTTTTCAACTGCGCCAACAGCAAACCCTGCCAAATCGTATTCGCCATCGGGGTACATACCAGGCATTTCAGCAGTCTCTCCGCCAATCAGGGCACAGCCAGCTAATTCACAGCCAGTTGCAATTCCGCCAACCACCGTAGCTGCGGTATCCACCGTCAACTTGCCGCAGGCAAAGTAATCCAGAAAAAAGAGAGGCTCTGCACCCTGCACCAAAATGTCATTGACGCTCATCGCGACCAAATCTTGGCCGATGGTGTCATGGCGATTCCATTCGAATGCCAATTTGAGTTTGGTGCCTACACCGTCAGTCCCCGACACCAATACTGGCTCTTGGTAGCGCTTGGGCACCTCAAACAAGGCACCAAAGCCGCCAATACCAGCCAGAACACCCTCGCGCATGGTTTTCTTTGCCAGTGGCTTGATGCGATCGACCAGGGCATCACCAGCGTCAATATCAACGCCAGCATCGCGGTACGAGAGGCTTTGGGCTTGGGAATTAGGGGGTGAGCTCATGGGGGGTCGTTTGGAAATAAGGTAAAAGCATGCGTTGATCGGTAGAATCATTGAATTCTAGAGGATCAATGACCCATGGCAGAAATTTTTACCCCTTTTTTAGCCGCTTTTATTCTTGCCTATGCCCTACGACCCGTAGCAAGCCGGCTAGAGGGCCTGCACGTCCCCCGTGCCTTGGCAGCGACCTTGACGATTGTTTTTGGCCTGAGCTTGGTTATTGGACTCTTCATGCTGCTAATTAATCTACTTAGCCATGAAATTCCCCTAATTAAAACGAAACTACCCATTTGGGTGCAAAACACGCAGGCGTGGTTAGAGCCAACCTTGGCCGAACACCAGATTCAGTTTGATTGGGCTGCACTGCGCGAAACCGTGACACAAAAAGTAACAAGCCACCTCAGCACGAATGCCGATGACTTAATCAACTTCACGCTCGACACGATTCTTTTATCGGGTAGCTCAGTCGTCAATGGCTTTGTTAATCTCGTTTTGATTTTCTTTGTCTTGTTTTACTTGTTAATTGACTGGAAACACTTTTTCAAACTGCTGGAGGGCTTCATTCCTCCCCGCTTTATGGATACCGCACGCCATCTCTGCATGCATACCGATGGACTCTTATCGCAATATCTGCGCGGACAGATTCTGGTCATTTTGGCGATGGCGACTTTTTATAGCATCGGTCTCAGCTTGGTTGGGATGGAGGGCGCAATTGCCTTGGGTGTATTCACTGGTCTCATGATCATCATTCCCTACATTGGTATTACCTTGGGACTGGGCATTGGCATTCTCTCAGCCATACTGCAATTTGGCTTTGGCCCTGAGTTAATTTGGGTACTAGCCATATTTGGTGCTGGTCAGGCTTTGGAAGGCTTTTTTCTCACTCCGCGACTGGTGGGTGAGCGCATTGGCCTGCATCCGGTTGCCGTTTTGTTTGCCTTAATTATTTTTGGCAAGCTCTTCGGATTTTTTGGCATCTTACTTGCATTGCCCGCTAGCGCGGTCAGCTTGGTATTGATTCAATTTGGCTGGTCTTTGTACATCAAGAGTAGCTGGTACCAAGGTAAATGAGTTCGAATGCCCTGCCACGGCAATTTGCCTTAGATCTTGGTCGTACGCACCAAGCATCCTTGGGTAATTTTTTGCCTGGCGGTGATCGCTCGCTGATTTCTACACTACAAAAAATCACCGAGCAGTGGGCTGCATCCACAGCGACTCCAGTAATAGTCGATGCAAACCCCTTAAACCACCGTTGGATTTATTGGTGGGGTGCACCCGGATCGGGGCGCAGCCATCTGTTACGCGCCCTCATGCACGCAGCGCAAAATGCCTCACTCCCTTACTACTACTTAAGCAACGATGACCCCAGTGCTTGGGTGAAACTAGAGGCAGCACTGCCACAGCAACTAAAGGCGGCCATTCCAACCGTAATTGCCGTAGACGACGTGGACCTTCTTGACGAGCGCTTAAGTAGCGCACTCTTTCGCATTCTCAATGCGGTACGGGATAGTCAGCAGCTTTACGTCTTTATGGCGGGTAGCGATGCGCCTGCCAACCTCAAGCTGCGGGATGATTTACGGACGCGCCTGGCTTGGGGTCTGGTGTTTCAGACCCATTTACTGAGCGACCATGAGAAGATACAGGCATTAGAGCAGGCAGCGAGTGATCGTGGACTGGTACTCTCGCCCGATGTACTCCCGTGGCTTTTAAGTCGTTTTTACCGAGATATGCCCAATCTCATGGCGCTACTCGATGCCCTTGATGCTTACTCCCTGGAAACAAAGCGGGCGGTTACCCTGCCCTTAGTGCGCGAATTACTGCAGCTTTCCAGTAGTCCGAATAATGAATTGATGAACCGATGACACAACTTGCTTTATTTGATTTAGATCACACCCTATTGCCCTTCGATAGTGATTACGAGTGGGGGCAATTTTTAGTCCGCCAAGGGGTTGTCGATGCGGTTGATTATGCTCAGAAAAATGAGCAGTTTTATGCTGACTACAAGCTCGGCAAGCTAGACATCGATGGGTTTCTGCGCTTTGCTTTAAAGCCGCTCTCCGAGCATCCACGCGCCCAACTGCAGCAATGGCATGATGCATTTATGGCGGAAGTGATTTCGGGTAAATTGCATCCGGCTGCAATTGCTTTAGTAAAACGCCATCAAGACGCTGGTGATCTATGCTGCGTTGTTACTGCAACCAATAGCTTTGTCACTCGCCCGATTGTCAATGCATTCGGGATTACGCACTTGGTGGCCACTGAACCTGCCACTGTTAATCATGACGCCAACCAAATGTTTACGGGTGCAGTGCATGGCATTCCTAATTTTCGAGAAGGAAAAATTCAGCGGGTGCAGGATTGGTTAAAGTCCTTGGGCTATACGGTAGATCAAATGGAGAAAAGTTATTTTTATTCGGATTCACTCAATGATCTACCGCTCTTGGAAGTCGTGAGTCATCCGATCGCAACCAATCCAGATCCCCGCTTGCGTGCCGAAGCTGAAAAGCGGCAGTGGCCCATTTTGGAACTGTTCGCATGATTACGAAGTTGATTCAGCGCATTTTCCGCCGCAGCCCACGGTCTAAGGCGTCGCAATCACCTGCGGCCAGCGTACCCAAGCGCATCACTAAAAAGGCGCATCGGATTGACCCGCAGCTCCTTTCCAAAAATGCAGTCAAAGTCACGCATACCTTGCAACAAGGGGGCTACCAAGCATACATCGTCGGCGGCGCAGTACGCGACCTTGTACTGGGAATTGGCCCAAAGGATTTTGATGTGGCAACCAATGCAACTCCAGAACAAGTGCAAAAGCTGTTTCGGAAATCGCGCTTAATCGGGCGCCGCTTTCAGATTGTGCACGTTACTTTTTTTGGCAAAGAGCGCCCTGAAATTATTGAAGTATCGACCTTTCGGGCATTACTCGAAAACGCCGGTGACCATGTCGCTGACAGCGGCCGCATTCTGCGCGACAACGTTTGGGGCACCCAAGTGGAAGATGCTACACGACGTGACTTCACGATTAATGCCATGTACTACGATCCCGCTACTGAAACCGTGCTGGATTACCACGGTGGCATGGCGGACATGCAGCAGCGCACCCTGCGCATGATTGGTGATCCATCCAAACGCTACCGCGAAGATCCGGTGCGCATGTTGCGGGCAATTCGGTTTGCAGCTAAAACAGGCTTTACCCTCGCCCCCGAAACCCGCGCGCCAATTACTAAACTCGCTAAGTTGATTCATGACGTGCCCGCTGCTCGGCTCTTCGATGAAATCCTCAAACTGCTCATGTCGGGCTACTCGTGGCAAGCTATTCAGGGTTTACGGGAAGCAGGACTGCATCACGGGGTATTACCCTTGCTTGATGCTGCGCTCGACCCCAAAGAGGGTGTTCCAGGTAGCGAAGCATTTATTCGCTTGGCCCTAAACAATACCGATGAACGCATTCAAAACGGCAAAGGCATTTCTGCAGGCTTTTTATTTGCCACCCTGCTCTGGCCTCAGCTACTGAACCTATGGCAAAAAAATCTGGCTGCCGGTATGAGCAACATCACCGCTTTACATGCTGCGATGGACGATGTGATTGCAACCCAAAGCAAGGGCATGATGATTCAACGGCGCTTTGAGGCCGACATGCGCGAGATCTGGGCTCTGCAACCGCGGTTCGATAAGCGCATTGGTCGCTTCCCACAGCGGATGCTGGAGCTACCGCGCTTTCGGGCAGGCTATGACTTCATGTTGCTGCGCTGCGCCACGGGGGAGCGCCCAGCAAGCCTGGGTCAATGGTGGACCGGTTTTATTGATGCCGACCCGGTGCAGCAAGAAGCCCTATTGGCCGCAGTCAAAGACGAGGTCTCACTCACCGGTCAAGGCGCCACCACAGCTAAGCGCCGCAGGCGGCGTAAGCCCAAGACAGCCACTGCAGCAGCCCCTGATCAGGCCGCTACCGACTAAATCAGGGCTGCCAAGCACGTTTTGGCATTCTTCAGTAAAGTACGTAAATATTCTGTTGGGACTCACTATGGCAAAAGCATTTATTGGATTTGGCGGCAATGTCGGCGATACGCGCCAAATCATTACTGATGCCATGGTTTGCTTGGCTTTGCGTAGCCAATTGCAAATTATCCATAAAAGTTGCCTTTACTTAAGCGCGCCAGTGGATGCGACGGGTGGTGACTACATTAATTCAGTAGTGCAGATTGAAACCGACTTAACACCTTATGGCTTGTTGCATGTCTGCCAAACCATCGAGCAGCAATTTGGCCGTGAGCGTCCCTATGAAAATGCGCCACGTACGCTTGATCTCGACGTTTTGTATTTTGAAGGGGTTGCACAAGACGATTCCGAACTGACCTTACCTCATCCCCGCATTACCGAGCGCTCCTTTGTATTGTTACCCCTCTTGGAAATTGCCCCGGATTTCTTTTTGCCGGAGTTTGGCGTACTCAAAAGTTACCTTCCTCAGGTAGCGCATCAGCGCATTGAAAAACTGACTTGCCGCAACTGCGCCAGCGACGAAAAAGCCGAATATCGCCCCTCGGCCCATTAATTCATTACACTGGCGGTATGAGTTATTTGCAAGGCGAAAAGCCCATTACGATTTCTAAACTGCTCTCGATGCATGCGGAGCAGGAAAAAATTGCCGTCCTGACAGCCTATGATTCAACCATGGCCGCCTTACTGAATCGCTGTGATATTGATGTGATTTTGGTTGGCGACTCGCTAGGTAACGTCGTTCAAGGCCACAGCAGCACCACGCCGGTCACCGTTGAAGAGATGGCATATCACACCCAGTGCGTTGCCAGGGCAAATACAAAGGCTTTTTTGATGGCCGATTTACCCTTTGCCAGTTATGGCGACCCCTACCTTGCCTTAGAGTCTGCCGCCGAACTGATGCGCGCGGGTGCCGACATGGTGAAGCTGGAGGGAGGATCCGATTGGCAAGTTGACATCATTACCCACTTGGTTGAGCGCAGCGTACCCGTATGCGCTCATCTTGGCTTATTACCGCAATCCGTGCATTTGCTGGGTGGCTATAAAGTGCAAGGCAAAAACAAAGATGCCGCAGCACTGATGCTGGAACAAGCGCAGGCTTGCACTGCTGCTGGCGCCCAGTTGCTTGTACTCGAGGCCATACCATCGGCTTTAGGGAAAAAAATTACAGAGGCGGTGTCCATTCCAACGATTGGTATCGGCGCTGGGCTAGACTGCTCAGGCCAAGTATTGGTATTGCCCGACATGCTCGGAATTAGTCCTGGCAAGCCGCCCAAGTTCGTCAAGAATTTTATGGAAGGCAAGCCATCTATTGAGGCGGCAATAAAAGCCTATGTTCGCGATGTGAAGGCGAGCCGCTTTCCTGGTCCGGAACACAGCTTCGCCTCTTAAGCAATTTTAGTTTTTAGCTAAAAAAGTTTTTAACGCTATCGAACCATCCTTTTTGATGGGGATTGTGTTTACCACCGCCCGAGCGCAGACTCTCATCAAACTGCTTGAGTAAGTCCTTTTGCTCTTCCGACAGCTTCACTGGGGTCTCTACCATTACATGTACAAACAGGTCACCCACTATGGCTGAGCGCAATCCTTTAATGCCCTTATTGCGCAAGCGGAATGTCTTACCCGTCTGCGTTCCCTCTGGAATGGGGAACTCAACCCGGCCCGTCAGCGTCGGCACCTCAATCTCGCCGCCGATGGTTGCAGTCGCAAACGAAATTGGCATTTGTACATGAAGATCAGTACCATCGCGCTCAAAAACGGGGTGCGGCTTTACGCGCACCTCTACATACAAATCACCACTTGGGCCTCCATTAACGCCGGGCTCACCATTGCCCACCGAGCGCACGCGCATGCCGTCATCGATGCCCGCCGGAATTTTAATCTCTAAGATCTTTTGTTCTTTTAACTTGCCGCTGCCATGGCATTGTTTGCAAGGCTTTGGAATGTATTGGCCCGTACCACGGCACTTGGGGCAGGTTTGTTGCATTGAAAAAAAGCCTTGCGCAACCCGCACTTGCCCTTGCCCATTACACGTTGGGCAAGTTTCAACTTTGCTGCCAGGCTCAGCCCCGCTACCGCTGCAATGCTTGCAATTACTCCAACTGGGAACCCGAATTTGAGTGGAATAACCTTCGGCCGCTTGTTCCAAGGTAATGTCCATGTTGTAGCGCAGATCGGCGCCTTTATAGACCTGTGGACCGCTACTACGACCACCGCCTTGACCAAAAATATCCCCAAAAATATCACCAAAGGCATCCGCAAAGCCGCCGCCCGCAAAACCACTGCCGCCCATATTGGGATCGACACCCGCATGGCCATATTGATCATAGGCAGCGCGTTTTTGAGGATCGCTGAGCATTTCATAGGCTTCTTTCGCCTCTTTGAACTTGGCTTCAGCCCCCGGATTATCGGGATTGCGATCAGGGTGATGCTTCATCGCTAATTTGCGATACGCCTTTTTTAAATCCTCGTCGCTGGCATTTTTTCCAACGCCCAGTACATCATAAAAATCGCGTTTGCTCGTAGCCACTTGATCTTCCTCTCAGCATCATTAAAACGACACAAGTCGGCTCTAGGCCGACTTGGGTTTACTGCCTATGTAAAAAGCGGATTATTTCTTATCCTCTTTAACCTCTTTAAAGTCGGCGTCGACTACATCCGCATCGGCTGGACCGCCCTGCGATGCACTTGCACCCGCGGCGCCAGGGGCAGCGCCTCCGCCGGATTTGGCTTGCTCAGCAGCAAAGGCTTTTTCACCCAGCTTTTGGCTCGCCTTGCCCAGAGCTTCGGTTTTTGCCTCAATCGCTGCTTTATCGCTGCCTTTAATGGCTTCATTGAGTTCTTTTAAGGCAGCCTCAATCGCTTCTTTTTCAGCCGCCTCTAAACTCGTGCCATGCTCTTCCAATGCTTTCTTGGTTGAGTGGGCCAAAGCATCTGCTGTATTACGGGCAGTGACGAGTTCCAATACTTTTTTGTCTTCTGCAGCATTGGCTTCGGCATCTTTGACCATCCGCTGAATTTCTTCTTCGGTTAAGCCAGAGTTCGCCTTAATGGTAATTTTGTTTTCTTTACCAGAGGCTTTGTCCTTGGCGGTGACGTGCAGAATACCGTTGGCATCAATATCGAAGGTGACTTCAATTTGCGGGGTGCCACGCGCAGCCGGTGGAATACCTTCCAAATTAAACTCGCCCAAGAGCTTATTGGCGCTGGCCATCTCACGCTCGCCTTGGTAGCACTTAATCGTGACCGCAGGCTGGTTATCTTCCGCTGTGGAATACACCTGGGCATGCTTGGTTGGGATAGTCGTGTTTTTTGGAATCATCTTAGTCATCACCCCGCCCAAGGTCTCAATACCCAGGGAGAGTGGCGTCACATCGAGCAACAGAACGTCTTTGCGGTCGCCCGACAAAACCGATCCCTGAATCGCTGCACCAACGGCAACGGCTTCATCTGGATTCACGTCTTTGCGTGGCTCTTTACCAAAGATGTCCTTCACTTTATCTTGTACTTTTGGCATGCGCGTTTGACCGCCCACCAAAATCACGTCATCGATCTCAGATGCAGATACACCCGCATCCTTGAGTGCCATTTGGCATGGGCCCATGGTGCGCTCAATCAACTCCTCTACCAAAGACTCAAGCTTGGCACGGGTTAGTTTCAAGTTCAAATGCTTAGGGCCACTGGCGTCTGCCGTGACGTAAGGCAAGTTGATTTCGGTTTGCTGTGATGAAGACAATTCAATCTTGGCTTTTTCTGCCGCGTCTTTTAAGCGCTGCAATGCCAAAACATCTTTGCTGAGATCAACGCCCTGCTCTTTTTTGAACTCATCAATGATCCAATCGATGATGCGCTGGTCAAAATCTTCGCCGCCCAAGAAGGTATCGCCGTTGGTGGACAGTACTTCGAATTGCTTTTCACCATCGACGTTGGCAATTTCAATAATCGAGACGTCAAAGGTTCCGCCGCCCAGATCATAAACGGCAATCTTGCGATCTGCCTTGTCTTGCTTATCCAGGCCGAATGCCAAAGCGGCTGCAGTGGGCTCATTGATAATGCGCTTGACTTCCAGGCCAGCAATACGGCCAGCATCTTTAGTGGCTTGGCGTTGGCTGTCATTAAAGTAAGCCGGTACGGTGATCACCGCTTCCGTAACTTCTTCGCCCAAATAATCTTCTGCGGTCTTTTTCATTTTGCGCAGAATTTCAGCGGAGACCTGCTGTGGCGCCATTTTCTTATCGCGCGCCTCAACCCAAGCATCGCCGTTATCTGCTTGAATAATTTTGTATGGCATGAGGCCAATGTCTTTTTGTACTTCTTTGTCCGTAAATTTACGGCCCATGAGGCGCTTGACCGCATAGACGGTATTACGTGGATTAGTGACCGATTGGCGTTTCGCAGGCGCACCAACAAGTACTTCGCCGTCTTCCATATAGGCAATAATCGAAGGGGTGGTTCGTCCACCTTCGGCGTTTTCAATCACCCGCGGGGTGCCGTTTTCAATTACAGAAACGCACGAGTTGGTGGTTCCTAAGTCAATTCCAATAATCTTTCCCATAACTACTCCGCTTTAAAATAAGGTGTGCGCTAAATTCGCTTATTACGTCTGATGTAAGGTATTTGGGGTCAAAAAAAGCCAATTCAAGGGCAAAAACCCAGAAAAAACCAATTTATCTTCTTTTTTTGACCTAAATGCTTGGCTTCACCGCTAAGCCGACTGACTCACGGTGACCAAGGCGGGCCTTAAAACCCGATCTGCCAGGGAATAACCCCGCTGCAACACGCTCACAACGGTTCCAGGCTCTTGCTCTGTAGGCACCATCGAGATGGCTTGGTGGTGGTGGGGGTCAAATTTATCGCCGCTAGCAGGATTAATTTCCACTAGGCGCCCTTTTTCAAATGCGCTCATTAACTGCTTTAGGGTGATTTCCAACCCCTCCTTGAAGCCTTTTGCATCGACCGCTTCTGCACTTAGGGCGGCGTATAGGCTATCGGCAACTGGCACCAAATGCTCAGCAAAGCCCTCAATTGCAAATTTATGAGCCTTGCCAATGTCTTCTGCTGCGCGGCGACGGATGTTTTCCCCCTCGGCCTTGGCACGCAAGAAGTTGTCTTGCATCTCGCTTAATTTTTGCTGCAGCTCTGCCAGCTGCTGCTCGGTAGTCTGCTCTATCGCCGCCTCTTCGGTATTGGCTGCTGCTGCGGCTGCTTCAGCTTGATTTTCTGGTGATGGTTCGGGTTTTTCTTGGGTCATGGGCCTAAATCGCTTTGGTAATTTCGGAAGGGAAGTGGCTTTGAGCGCACTTGCTGCTACTTACTTCATCTGTATATGGGCGCAAATCTTGCCATTTCAAGGGGCGGCTGGGGCGGTAGGATTAGCGATATGGGTCTCAGCAACGGCAACCAGGGCATTGCGCTTTGCTAGAACCGCAGAGGACTCCTCGGTTAGCGGCCAAGCTGCCATGTGATCTGCTGCGATGGCATGGAGCGCATTGATCCAAGCTGGATTGTTATTGAGGCAAGGAATGTAGCGGTAATCATTACCCCCATGCTCAATAAAGATTTCTTTTCCTTCCATGGCAATTTCTTCGAGCGTCTCCAAACAGTCCGCCGGAAATCCAGGACAAAAAATATCCACCCGCGGGCATTGCTCTTTACCGAGCTGCTCAAGCGTAGGAGCCGTATAGGGCTTTAGCCACTCTGCCTTACCAAAGCGCGATTGAAAGGTAACGATGTATTGCCCTGGAACTAGCCCCAAGGCTTCACCTAGTAAGCGGCCACTTTTGAGGCACTCACAATGGTAGGGGTCGCCCTTCAATAAATTCCGTTTGGGTAAGCCATGAAAGGACAGGACCAGGCGTTCGCCCTTCGTAAAGTCTGGACGGCCTTCTTTGTCCCAAAAGTCAGTTACTTGTTGGCGCAGGGCTGCAATGTAAGCAGGATGGTCGTGGTAGTGCTTGACCATTCGTACTTCGGGCTGATTGCGCCATGAGCGCAGCACTCGAAACACCTCATCAAAACTCGATGCCGTCGTTGTTGCCGAGTACTGCGGATAAAGGGGAAGCAGCAGTAAGCGCTCCATGCCCTCAGCCTGCAATGCGTCTAAGGCTTCTTGGGTACTGGGTTTGCCATAGCGCATCGCCAAGTCCACCAACACGGTTTGGTGTTGATTGGCGTAGTTTGCCGCCAATGACTTGGCTTGCAAACGCGAGTAATGTAAGAGTGGCGATCCCAACGCAGGCAACCAAATCGTGGCGTACTTTTTTGCAGAAGCGCCACTCCGAATCGGCAAAATAATGCCATTCAAAATAAACCACCAAATAATGCGTGGAATTTCCACCTTGGTGCTATGTTGCCAACTCTTGCCGCTACGGCTGTTAACCCTGCTGTAGGCCTAAGCGCCACTGCTGCATATTTTGGCGGTAGCGCCGGGCAAGACACAAAC
>CAWUTW010000130.1:0-14043 GCA_963925585.1 uncultured Polynucleobacter sp.
CATGACTTCAGCCAACTTACTTCGTTCAATTTGCTGAAAATAGGCGGTGTAGTCCATGGAGGTGAAGGCATTCTCGCGGCCGCCCATTGCGGCAACCCGCTTTGAAAAATCACCGGATTTGACTGTTTTAGTCCCTTTAAACATCATGTGTTCGAGCACATGGGCTACACCCGTACGGCCATTGGTTTCATCCATTGAGCCGGCTTTGTACCAAACCATATGCGCTACTGTGGGGGCACGATTGTCTTCGCGAACAATTAACTTCAGGCCATTGGCCAAGCGATATTCGTGGGTCTGCGCTGAATCGGGCCTCACTTGCGCCTGCGCTAGCTGAAATCCAGCCAAGGCCAGTTGGCACAGCAACACTAGAACGCCATTGCGTAAAAGGGAAGATTGCATTGACAAGACCGCCATCATGTTAGATTTAGTTGATAAGATGCGTTTATAGAACACCTATGCCTCAAATGGATTGTATCGACAATGTTTGGATTACGTAAAACCCTAGGATCCCTGTTTAAATCAAGCCGCACGGATGAGGCATGGTTTGACACACTTGAAGAGTCATTGATTCAAAGTGATGTTGGCTTACCCACAACAGAGCGGCTGATGGAAGCGCTTCGTGCTGCCGCTAAGTCAGAAAAAGCCGCTTCCCCAGAAGCGCTACAAGCACTCCTCATTGATGGTGTTAGCACCCTGCTCTCCACTTTAGAGGCCAATCCCAATCCCCTATTTATGCAATCGGCGCATAGGCCCGAGGTATGGCTCGTGGTTGGCGTGAATGGTGCTGGCAAAACCACGACGATCGGCAAGCTCTGCCATCATTTTCAGTCGCAAGAACGTGCCGTTCTATTGGCTGCAGGTGATACCTTTCGAGCAGCCGCACGCAATCAGCTAAAAGAGTGGGCCGTGCGCAATGGTGTAGACCTTGTTAGTCAGGAAAGTGGTGATGCTGCTGCTGTCGCGCATGACGCCATCCATGCCGCCATTGCCCGTAAAAGTGATATGTTGATTATTGATACAGCCGGTCGCTTGGCAACCCAAGATAACCTGATGGAGGAACTAAAAAAGGTCAAGCGTGTGATTGGTAAAGCGCTTCCTGGAGCGCCACATCAAATCCTCTTGGTGCTTGATGGCAACACCGGTCAAAACGGCATTAGCCAGGTAAAGGCATTTCACGCCGCCCTTGGCCTGACGGGATTAATTGTCACCAAGCTAGACGGCACCGCCAAAGGTGGGGTGATTTGCGCCTTGGCACAAACCTTTCAGAGGGATGAGGCTAAGCCGCTCATCTTGGCACTGGGCAAAGGAGAGGGTATTCAGGACTTAGCAGCCTTTAATGCAAAGCAGTATTCGACCGAATTATTCAATTAAATCAGTAAGTTATAAAGTAATAGGCAAGTTAGCACTCTCCTAAATAGAGTGCTAAAATAAAGTTATTCTTACTACTGATAATCACAAGTTAACAATGGTCCAAAAGAACATATTCAAGTCTCCTATCGCTGCTGCGCCATTTTCGTATCAAGGAAGTATGAGCGCTAGCCTCAGCACATCTATGTTGCCCTCACTCGGGGTTGGCACATTGGATTCGTATATTGCGTATGTCAACCGGCTACCGATGCTTAGTGCTGTCGAAGAGTTGCACCTAGCGCAAGAGTTTCGACGCACTGAGAGCGTTGATGCCGCGAAGGGTTTAGTTCTCTCCCACTTGCGCCTCGTCGTGTCGGTTGCGCGCCAATACTTGGGCTATGGCATTCCGCATGCAGACCTGATCCAAGAAGGCAATCTTGGTCTGATGAAGGCAGTGAAGCGCTACGACCCAGCGCAAGGTGCGCGCCTCGTTTCATATGCGATTCATTGGATCAAAGCAGAAATTCATGAATACATTCTAAAAAATTGGCGCCTGGTTAAGCTCGCCACAACCAAGGCGCAGCGTAAATTGTTTTTCAATCTGCGCAGCAACAAACCAACACTGAATGCGCTCAGCGCAACCGAGGTGGAAGCCTTAGCTAAAGCCTTGGATGTGAAAGGCACAGAGGTGCGTGAGATGGAAATGCGCTTAGCGGGTGGCGATATTGCTTTGGAAGGCGATGATTCCGACGAGGATGCCTACGCACCGATTCAGTGGCTGGCTGACGAAAGCCAAGAGCCAACCCGAGTGATGGCAGCAAACGACACAAGCCGCTTACATGGTCCCTTATTAGACCAAGCCTTAAGTGGGCTGGACGATCGTAGCCGTGACATTGTGCAATCCCGCTGGCTTTCCATGGATGCCGAGGGCAGTGGCACTAAAACATTGCATGAGTTAGCTGCAGAGTATGGTATTTCGGCAGAGCGGGTACGCCAAATTGAAACGGCAGCGCTTAAGAAAATGCGCGGCCTACTCGAAGCATCGGCAGCCTAAAAAAATTCTGTTTTTATTGCAGAATGTTTTTCAGGTCATGCGCTAAGACCTCAGGTCCTTGCGCATGCTTAATGTAGAGCCGTAACTGACCATTCTGATCAAATACATAACTTCCTGCAGTATGGTCAATGGTGTAAGAACCTGGTTTTGATCCGGGCACTTTTTTGTAATAGATCCGAAAGTCCTTCGTTACTTTCTCAAGGCCAGCCTCATCCGCGGGACGGAGTCCAACAAAGCGTGGATTAAATGCAGGTACATATTGCGCCAAGACGCTTGCCGTATCGCGCTCAGGATCTACTGTGATAAAAATGACCTGCACCTTATCCGCTTTTGGGCCGAGCAGTTTGAGCGCCTCCTCCATCTCCGTTAAGGTGGTGGGGCAAACATCGGGGCACTGTGTAAAACCAAAAAAGAGTACAACTACTTTGCCTTTGTAATCGGCCATGGTTTTTATATTGCCATTGGTATCGAGCAAACTAAAGTTGTTACCAAAGGCAGTACTGCCCGTGATATCGACGTTCTTAAAGCTTGGTTTTGGACTGCAGCCAAGCATGCTGGCAATGAGTAATGCCAATAAGCCGGGTCCCAATATCCTGATTGGATCACTATTTAAAAATGAGCGTACATTCAAACTAAACATAGTGGTCTATTAGTAGAACAGCAAACAACAGGGATAGGTAGGTAATCGAATAACGAAAGGTCTTCTTGGCCAGTTGATCGCTATACGACACATATAAAGCAATCGCATAGGCCAAGAAAATCAGACCCAAAACGAGTGCCCCGATCAAATAGAGTAAGCCGCTCATGCCATAAATGTATGGCAATAAGGTGGCTGCAATCAAAATCAAGGTGTAGAGCAAGATATTCAATAAGGTAAAGCGCTCACCGTGTGTCACTGGCAACATTGGTAGCCCAGACTTTTCATAATCATCACGGCGATACAAGGCAAGTGCCCAAAAGTGAGGGGGAGTCCAAGCAAAAATAATTAATACCAGCAACCATGCCTCAGCCGATAGGGAGTTGGTTACTGCAACCCAACCCAGGGCTGGTGGCATTGCGCCAGAGAGACCACCAATCACAATGTTTTGCGGCGTCGCCGGCTTTAAGAACCAGGTGTAAATCACGGCGTACCCAACAAAGGTGGCAAAGGTCAGCCACATTGTTAAAGGGTTCGTGAAATACCACAATGTTGCCATCCCAATAACGCCAATGATGATCGAAAAAACAATGATGTTGGAGGATGAAATTTCACCGGTTGCCGAGGGCCGCCACGCAGTACGGCGCATCTTCGCATCAACCGCCTGCTCAATTAAACAATTAACCGCAAAAGCAGCGCTGGCCAGCATCCAAATGCCAATCGTTCCGCCGATTAAAACCGAGTAAGGCACCATGCCTGGGGTAGCTAAAAACATGCCGATGATGGCGCAAAAAACGGCAAGCATAGTGACGCGCGGCTTTGTTAAGACCACATATTGGCGCCACTTCGGCATTGATCTCACCGCTGATCCAGGGGCATTAGGTTGAGTGCTCATACGATGCGCCTTGCGTTGGCTACAGAATAGCTCCATGAAGCCCATGCCGACATCCGGACGAGGCACAAGACAAGAGCAGCTGCGCCTGCTGTGTGTAATAGAGCGGCAACCAGCGGCCACTGAAAGACGACGTTGGATATACCAGTCAGCACTTGCAATACCAGCAAAGTGATGACTGCTAGAGCCCATCGATATAGGCTAGGGTGAGCCTTTCCGGCAGCGCGCCATGCATGCCAAGCAAAGTAGCCCAATACAAGCATGACCGCTATGGCAAATACCCGGTGCGTCCAATGGATGGTCTGCAGCGCTATGGTTGAAATTGCTCCGCCTTGTGCATCAAGCCCTAGCTCACGCCACAGGGTAAATGCATTGCCCCAATCGGTCTCAGGCCTAAAGCTACCCATGCAAGTCGGAAAATCGGGACAGGCCAACACCGCATAGTTGGTACTAACCCAGGCTCCTAAAAATACTTGCCAGAACAAAATTCCAAAACTGACTGCAAGCAGTTTTCCAGAGAGCAGGGGCTTATACGCCTGGGTGCCACTCTTCTGCCAAGGCTGTTGTGCATACCAAGTGAGGAGAGCCAATAAAACTAATGCGAGGATTAAATGAATCGATACGATGATCGGTTGTAATTTTAATGTCACCGTCCATGCACCAAACGCACCTTGCAAGCAGACTAGTAGGAACAAAACGAGGCTGCCGACGACGGCTTTTGTGCCTAAGTCCTTTGCTTTGGCGATTGCTAGGCCAACTTGCAACACAATTAATGCGCCAACGGTCATCGCCAAATAACGGTGCAGCATTTCAATCCAAGCTTTGACCTCAGTCACGGGACCATCCGGCATGGCTGCTTCTGCCAAACGAATCTGCTCCATCGCACGAAATGGATTTGAGGTGCCGTAACATCCCGGCCAATCCGGACAGCCAAGGCCAGAGTCGCTTAGGCGTGTAAAGGCGCCGAATACGATTAAATCAAATGTCAGAAAGACGATGGTCCAGTTGAGTCGCTGAAATAGATTGAGGCTGGGGCGTGAAAATAGATACGCCAGCGGTATACCCGCAAATACGATTGCGATTGCAGATAACTCCAGAAAGAGAACTGCGCTGTCATTCATTGAATCTTTTCACCTGCCTGGTTTACTTTGAGTAACTTCTCCAGATCCTTACGCATTCCGGCAAATTCTTTGGGGTCTGCGGTCACAGCAAACTGCATCATCTTTTCACCAAATGGATTGAGAAGCTGAATATCCTTATTGCCTTGCTTGGCATTGAGCCAATTGGTCCACTGTGCTTTTTCTTCGGTATCGGTAGGTGCATTCACAATAAAGAAGCCGGCTGTCTGCTCATCGTATGCTCGCCTTACCTGCGGATCTACTGGCATACCATCGGTCACCACCCAAACCAATTGCGTACGGGGACTTTGCTTTCCCAGTGCAACCCTTACCTGCCGCATTAAAAATAAGGCTTGCAAGCATGCTTCATTTTGACTGACGCATTCTGCCGCAGGACGTGCAACTAAGAGCGTCCACTTTCCTTCTAGAGGAAAATTAAACCAAGCGGATTGCGCCTGCTCTGGGGGTGTGACTAGCCTACCGTAATTGGTTTTCCCACCTTCTGGCTTTAAAACATAAAACGTAAAGTAGGAAGCAATAACCGGTAGAGCACATGCAAATAAGAGCAACAGCATTTGAATACGGCCACGGCGCGTTTGTGCGTTCGGTATCGGCGCCTCATGTTGCGCCGCCGGTATCAACAGCTCTTTATCTTCCACTATCGTTCTACCTTTTTGTTGTTTGACGAATTCGCAGCAAGCCATGAATCAGCCAAAATAAGAAGGCACTCAGCGCGAGTGCAAACCACTGGAATGCATAAGCATAATGGCGATCGACGCCGCTTGCTGCTGCGGTCCAATTTCGCATTAAGCCATCTTTTTCAGAATCACTAATTTGCTTCAAAACAAAGGGGATTTGTTGCCACCGATGGCGCTCCGCCTCCTTAGTCAGATCCAGATTTTGCTGTATCCGAACTGGCCCATTGCCGCCCACTCCGCCATCACCCAGCTCAAACACGCGGTCGGGCTGGGCAATACCGATTCCCTCAATACGCATCATGCTATTGGGGGTGTTAATCGGTGGCAGCGCCATGCGGTCCTCTCGATTGCGCGGTGCCCAGCCGCGCTGAACCCAAATAACCGTGTTCTCCAGGCCAGCGATCTGAAATGGCATCAGCACATAAAATCCCGATTGACCTGAGCCCGCTTTCGAGGATGCTGCGCCCGGCTGTGGGCGGTTATCTAACCAAATCGCCTGATCGGCTAAAAACTCGCCTTCCACAAGCAAGCGGCGGCTATCTGCTTCGACTAAAGTCCATTGTGGTTTTGTATTTAGATTGAGTGGCGGGAGCGCAATCTGGATGGCAAGCTTTTCTGCCTTCTCAATTTTCCCAGCCGCGCGGCTCATTTGCCAAAGGCCTGCGCTCACACCAATCGACATCACCACTGCCATGGCAATGGTTGGAATCACACGATTGTGTAGCAAGCTAGAAAAAATATTCAATGGTAGGATTCTGTTATGAAATGGATTATGCCCGCCGCCCTTTTACTGATTATTGCTAGCCTCGGCTCGGCTTTGTATTACATGATGAAAGACAAAGGCAATAGCTCTCGGATGGTTCATTCGCTAATGCTGCGCATCGGTCTATCAATTGCTCTTTTCTTAGGCATTTGGCTTGCTTATTCTTTAGGCTATATCCAGCCCACCGGAATCAGAATCGGCCAATAAACTTGGCCGATTTCGTCTTCGATTGAACTCGCCATTGCTGGCCAGTTCATCCCGCACTTACATCCAATAGATGACGACGTAGAGCCCAAGCCAAACGACATCAACAAAGTGCCAGTACCATGATGCACCTTCAAAGGCAAAGTGATTATCTGCAGTAAAGTCACCGCGAATGGCTCTGCGCAAGACTACAGCCAACATCAGTGCGCCTAAGAAAACGTGAAATCCATGAAATCCAGTCAACATAAAGAAGGTTGAACCGTACACGCCCGAAGTTAGTTTAAGATTTAAGTCATTGTAGGCATGCATGTACTCATATACCTGAAAGCCCAAGAATATCGCCCCCAAAAATACCGTTGCTGCAAGGCCCCATACGGCATGCTTTTGATTGTTCTCACGAATGGCATGGTGCGCCCATGTGACCGTTACGCCTGAACTCAATAACAGCAAAGTATTAATCGTTGGGATCGGCCATGGGCCAATGGTTGAAAACTGCTCTACTAAGCCAGCAGGGCCATCGTTCGGCCACACTGCTGTAAAGGTAGGCCAGAGTAATTTACTTTCAATATCGCCCAGCCAAGGCATTGAGATACTGCGCGCATAGAACAATGCGGAGAAGAAGGCCGCAAAAAACATAATCTCCGAGAAAATAAACCAGCTCATCGACCAGCGATACGACACATCAACGTTAATGCTGTTTTTACCTGAGTTGGACTCAGCGATTGCCTCGCCAAACCATTTATAAAGAACAAACAGAACATACACAACGCTGGCAATCGTTAGAGGAGCGCCCCATGAATAGCCGTTAACCAAGCCAGTCATGCCACCTCCGAAACCCAATAGGCCAATGCTAGCCATCACGGGGTGTCTGGATAAACTCGGTACGAAATAGTATGGGGTTGAATTAGACGACATTGTGCTCTCTCTATTTACTCAAAATTAGTGTTAACTTGATACAACCATTTTTACAATCAACAACAAGGCAGACATAAAGATAACTGCCCCTAAAATACCAGCAAGAATGATGTGTACAAAACTCAAGCTGGCTGCATCATCCTGCAATCCCGACTTCTTACGCACACCCAAAAACCCCCACATGACCGCCTTCATGGACTGCAAAAAACTACTTTGCTTTTTCATAAGGCCGTCTTCACTGCTTGCGGCGTACTTGATCCGGCTGGCTTTATGCCCACACCCAGCTCAAAAAAAGTGTAAGACAAGGTAATGGTTGTAACGTCTTTGGGTAAATTGGGGTCAATCACAAACACCACCGGCATATCGCGCATTTGATGCGGATTCAGGGTTTGCTGCTGAAAACAGAAACACTCTAATTTGGTGAAGTATTGGGTCGCAGCTTTAGGTGCATAACTTGGTATGGCCTGCGCCTCAACCGAGCGATTTAGGTTATTTGATACCTTATACACAATTTCTGCCATCTCGCCAGGATGGACTTCGAGGTAATTCTTGACTGGCTTAAATGAAAACGGGCCGCGGCTATTGGAGTCAAATTCAATGACAATCTTGCGCGAATAGTCGACTTGGGTATTTTCTAGCTTGGTTGCCCCATGAGCACGCACACCATAATTGTTTTTATTGGTCACGACATTGATGCCAGTAACCTCACACAGTGCTTTGTAGAGTGGCACTAAGGCATAGCCAAAACCAAACATCAAAATCGAAGCCAGCAAAAGCTTGAGCAGAATTTGGCGATTAATGGTTTTGATGTTGGCCATAATTTTTTTAGGCCTTAACCCAACATGACTCGTTTCATCACAATGCCCATAAAGAAAACCAGGGCGACGCTGAGCATAATCAAACCCAAGCGGCGATTACGCACTGCCTGAGCTGCCTTATACAGGTCTTTGGTTTCCTGGGGCACGGTGATGATTAGCTGACTTTTGGCGGTGTTTCAAAGGTATGGTACGGCGCTGGTGAAGGCACAGTCCACTCTAGACCCTTAGCGCCATCCCATGGGCTTTCAGAAGCCTTGATACCGTGACCACGGTAAGCAGGCATCACAACAAATAAAAGGAAATACACCTGCATCAAACCAAAGCCCAGACCGCCAATCGATGCAATCATGTTGAAGTCCGCAAACTGCGTTGGGTAATCGGCATAACGGCGTGGCATACCTGCAAGACCCAAGAAGTGCATTGGGAAGAAGGTGAGGTTAAAGAAAATCATGGAGCCCCAGAAATGCACTTTGCCGCGGAACTCATCGGCCATGTAGCCAGTCCACTTTGGACACCAGTAGTAAAAACCAGCGAACATCGCAAAAAGGGATCCGGCTACCAACACATAATGGAAGTGGGCCACGACGTAGTAGGTATCTTGCACGCCGATATCAATTGGGGCTATTGCCAGAATCAGACCTGTAAATCCGCCCATCGTAAATACGAAAATAAAGCCTACGGACCACAACATTGGAGTCTCGAATGTCATCGAACCCCTCCACATGGTTGCAACCCAGTTGAAGATTTTGACGCCGGTCGGAACCGCAATCAGCATGGTGGCATACATGAAGAACAGCTGACCGGTCACTGGCATGCCGGTCGCAAACATGTGGTGCGCCCAAACGATGAAAGACAAGATCGCGATGGAGGCTGTTGCATACACCATTGAGCTGTAACCGAATAAGGTCTTTCTGGAAAATGCAGGAATCACTTCACTAATAATTCCAAAGGCAGGAAGAATCATGATGTAGACCTCTGGGTGACCAAAGAACCAGAAAATATGCTGGTACATCACCGGATCGCCGCCGCCTACAGCGGAAAAGAACGAGGTTCCAAAGTGGCGATCGGTTAGAACCATGGTGATCGCGCCCGCCAACACCGGCATCACTGCAATCAACAAATAGGCTGTAATCAACCATGTCCATGCAAACATGGGCATCTTCATTAAGGTCATACCAGGCGCACGCATATTCAAGATGGTCACGATGATGTTAATTGAGCCCATGATGGAAGACGCGCCGAGTAAGTGAAGGGCGAAAATCGCCATATCCATACCTGGACCCATCTGCAATGTCAGCGGAGCATACAAAGTCCAACCGCCCGCTGGCGCGCCGCCTGGTGCTAAAAATGAACCAAACAACAAGATAGCCGCTACTGGCAAAATCCAGAAACTAAAGTTATTCATCCGCGCAAAGGCCATATCGGACGCGCCAATCTGCAATGGAATCATCCAGTTTGCAAAACCCACGAAGGCCGGCATGATGGCGCCAAACACCATCACTAAGCCATGCATGGTCGTTAACTGATTAAAGAATTCGGGGCGCAGGTATTGCAAGCCAGGCTGAAACAACTCCAAACGAATACCAAGAGCCATCACACCACCTGCTAGCAAGCTGATAAAGGAGAAGATGAGGTACATCGTTCCAATGTCTTTGTGGTTGGTTGCAAACAACCACCGACGCCATCCATGTGGCGTGTCATGCGCGTGATCGTGCGCATGATCGAGGGCTGTATCGTGGGTAGTAGAGACTGTGCTCATGAGTTGCTCCGAGATGGTTTTTTAATTAAGTTATTTAGTCCGTGCTGCCATGAGGTCAGGCGTTTGATACACATCGCCTGTTTTATTGCCCCACGCATTCCGTGTATAGGTAATCACCGCTGCAATGTCGCCGTCTGAAATCACGCCACCCCATTTCGGCATAGCGCCTTTGCCGTTAAGCATGATCTGGAAATTCGCTTCTTTAGGGCCCAAAACTACTTTACTACCATCGAGCGCTGGGAATGAACCCGCGCCCTTACCGTTAGCCTGATGGCAGGCTGCGCAGTTGGAGGCATAGACTTTTGCGCCGCGGTCCATTTGCTCAGCTAAGGTATAAACCTTGCTTGGATCATCGGCCAAGGCTGCCATTTCTTTTTTCTTTTCCTCTACCCATTTGGTGTAGTCCTCATCGGATACAACACGCACTACGATTGGCATAAAGGCATGCTGGGCACCACAAAGCTCGGAACACTGACCGCGATAGGTGCCAATCTTTTCTGCTTTAAACCAGGTATCGCGCACAAAACCAGGGATGGCGTCCTGCTTGACTCCGAAGGCTTGCACTGACCATGCATGTATTACGTCATTGGCTGTGGTGATTATGCGGATCTTTTTGTTGACCGGCACCACCATTTCATTATCCACTTCCATCAAATACGTGTTTGATTTAGGTGCTAGGTTATTGATGGATTCGCGTGAGGTCGACAGGGTGGATAAAAAGCTGATGCCTTCGCCTTCACCCTTAAGGTAGTCGTATCCCCATTTCCACTGATAGCCCGTGGTTTTAATGGTGATGTCTGCATTGGTGGTGTCTTTCATGGCCACGACCGTTTTGGTTGCTGGCAATGCCATACCAATCACGATCAGGAGAGGGATGACCGTCCAAATGATTTCTACGGTAGTGCTTTCATGAAAGGAGGCTGACTTAGCGCCTTTCGATTTGCGGTGCTTGAGAATGGAATAGAACATCACCCCGAACACGCCGATGAAAATCACGGTGCAAATAACCAGCATCATCCAATGCAGCCAGTGAATTTCGGCCATGATTTTGGTTGCTGCTACGGGGAAATTAAGCTGATTTACTGCAGGTCCGCCGGGCATATCTTGATTCGCAAATACCGTTCCGCTACTAATTGAGGCAAGGGTTAAGAGCAGCGCTCTGACGGCTTTTCCAAATAAATTCATCTTTATCTCTATTAATAATCGTAATTTTTTAAATGCATCACCACGCATAAATAAGCCAAAAGTAAGCTGGCTTTACGTTTTGATGCGTAATTATAGGGTTTCTTATCTTAATCAACAATCTACATACGCGCTGAAGGGAATCAATAATGGCCTAACTTAAAAATAAAGTAAGCACTTACTCTTAATGAAGATCCTACCTGCTCTTACGTTGAATTTGATCAGGCGAAATAAAGGCCAAAGTGTCATTTGTTCCTGACAAGTGCTTACCCACCACCCAAGCGTGTCCATACACCACCTCAAGCGTCATTTTTTGGGGTAATTTCACGGCTTTATCAGCAGCGATGACCTGCACTTGTTGCGCTGATAGGAGTCCAAGAGCAAGGGCATCCTGAAGATAAAGGGCATCGGATTCGTATTCCAGGTAGAGGTACTCCATGTCCATTACTGGATCGGAGAATCGGCCTTCCACCAGCGCGTCCCCCAAATCGTGCATATCCCATGCTCCTGGGAGGACAGCTAATGTAGACCCATCTGTGCCATCGCATTGCATTGCACGTAATTCGGTACCGGTGTCAGGACCAAGATAGCTAAAGGAAAACAAACCGCCCTCGCGCAAGACCCGCCACGCTTCCTGAACGACCCACTTCGGTTGATGCAGCGTGTGCATCCATAAATTACTAAACACCATGTCTTGCGATTGATCCGGAAGCGCAATGCTACTTTCAGTCATTGTTGGAAAACGCGGTACGCCCTTCGTAATGAAGCCGCATGTTCGAGCTAACTTCATAGTTGCTGCGTCAACCCAGCCCAGCTCCGGCTCAAGAACGCTTGCTAGCCCAGCATTTGGGAAGCGTTTGGCTAAGTGACTTGCATGTATGCCAGGCGCATCCGGAATGATCAATAGCGAGCGCGGCTGATGTTTGAGCAGCTCTAGCTTTTGCATCATGCGTAAGGCGATATCGTCTTTAAGCCATCTTAATGATCGGGTCATGCGCTCAGTATACTCAGCGCCCCATGCATTTTTTACACACCCTCTTCAGCCATTTATTGCCCACCGCATGCATCGTATGTACCCGCCATCAAACGGCAGTGGTCTGCCATTCTTGCTTCGCGTTTTTAGAAAACCAATCGCTCTTTCAGTACCCCTGCTGCATCCGCTGCGGGGTTGATCTTGATGGCTATAGCGCCGAACAAAATCAATGCAGTGCCTGCCTTCTGCAAGCGCCGGCGTTTGATCGAACGCATTGCCTTGATCGATACGATGGCGTCTTACAGCATGCAATGCATCAGCTCAAATACCAGCGGCGCCTTGCCGTTGCCAGCGCATTTGCCTTTGCTTGGAGCCGCTTGGCAATGCCACATCTAGATACGCCTGAGGCAACGGTTTTATTACCGGTGCCGCTCAGTACCCAAAAACTCCATCGCCGCGGCTTTAACCAATCCTGGGAAATAGCCAGGCGCATTCGATTACCGCCTTCATTTCAGCCGATTGCCAATGCCCTGGGGCGACACCACTCGGACGCGAATCAAGTGGACCACAATCGCCTCGATCGGCAGACCGCATTACGTCATGCGTTTTACATTCACCCGGAGGTGTTGCCTAAAATACAGAATAAATCCATCGTAGTGTTCGATGATGTCATGACCACTGGTTCAACTTTGCATGAGATCGCTAGCCTACTGAAGGATAATGGTGCACGTTCCGTTGTGAATTGGGTTGTATTGCGTGCCTTAAGACCCCAAACACGGATCCATTCAAGGGATCTATAACAATGTTTAATGTTGTTTTATTCGAGCCTGAAATTCCGCCCAACACGGGCAATATTATTCGCTTGTGCGCCAACACCGGAGCAACGCTACACCTGATCGAGCCCTTGGGCTTTCCACTGGAAGATGCCAAATTGCGTAGGGCGGGCCTGGACTACCATGAATTCGCTAACCTACTGGTCTATAAAAGCTGGTCTAACTTTATAGAAAAAACCAAGCCGGATGCGACGCACTTGTTTGCACTCACAACCAAAGGAAAAGGAAGCTTTGCGAAAGCGCGCTTTAGTAAAAACGACTATTTTGTTTTTGGTTCTGAAACTAGGGGAATCAGCGATGAAGTGCGCAACGCCATTCCTGAGCAAAACCGGGTTCGACTACCTATGCGGGAAAACAGTCGCAGCCTGAATTTATCGAACAGCGTAGCGATCTTGGTATATGAGGCCTGGCGACAAAATGGCTTTGCAGGCGGTGCCTAAAAAAACACCATTTAATGTTCTGGTTTTGGCTCACGACCCATCAGTCTTTGCACTGCCTCGTGCGCAGTAATCTGCCCCGAGAGAACATCGCACATATTACTGGTAATCGGCATATCCACATTGAGGCGCTTTGCTAAATCAGCTACCGCAGCTGCGCACAAAACGCCCTCCGCGACATGCCCTAAATTATGCAATACGGTTTGTAGCGATTGTCCTTCAGCCAGTAATAAACCGACACGGCGATTGCGTGATAAGTCACCCGTTGCGGTCAAAATCAGATCGCCCACCCCGGTTAATCCCATGCAGGTCTCGGGCTTTCCGCCAGCAGCCTTAACCAGCCGCATCATTTCCGCAAGACCTCGAGTTAAAACTGCGGCTCGTGCATTAAGACCTAAACCTAGACCATCGCC
>CAWUTW010000131.1:0-4218 GCA_963925585.1 uncultured Polynucleobacter sp.
GCTGGGGTGAACCATGCGCCTGCATTTTTCTCACTGCCATCGATGCCGTCGGTATCAGCAGCCAGGGCAGCAATGCCGCCGAGATCGGGCGTGGCTGCAAACAGCGATAACAAGAATTCACTGCAACGCCCGCCGCGGCCTTTTACACCAACAGGTAAGGTCACCGTGCACTCACCCCCTGAAATCAAGGCCATTGGCAAGGCGCCCCATTGGCCATGGGTCAGAGCCTCTCGGGCTAATCCGGCATGCACCAAGGCAACGTCTTTAGCTTCGCCTGTAATGGTGTCGCCCAAAATAAATGGGGTGTAACCAAACTGCCGCACACGCTCGGCCGCGGCCTCTAGACTGCGGTGGGCAGTTGCGATCACATGATTGCGAACCGGCTGGTTTACTAAATCGACCTCTTTTAAGGTCTCTGGAATCAATCCACTGCGCCCTTTTTCTAGGTGCGCTAATACGCTGCCCGGAATGATATCGGGCCCGAGATTGTATTTCGACAAAATCGCGCAGGCATCTTCATAGGTGGAATAGTCTGCCGCGCAGGGGCCACTCGCAATATCAGCTGGCGAGTCACCCGTGACATCGGAGATCAACAATGCCTCGACGCGAGCACCGCGCGCAATCGCAAGGCGCGCTACGTTACCGCCCAAAATAGCAGACAGGTGCTTGCGTACGATGTTCATTTCTTCGATTGGTGCGCCGCTACGCAATAGCGCTTCGGTGGTCTGGCGCATGTCGTCAATCGTGATTCCAGCCTGCGGTAGCGTCAGCAAACTCGATCCACCACCTGAAACAAGCGCAATTAAGATGTCGCCCGCTTTGAGCTCGCCCACGCGGCGCATCATCTGGATAGCCCCATCCATTCCAGCCTGATCAGGGACAGGGTGACCTGCCTCAACGATCGTAATGTGCTCTGTGGGAGAGGCGTGGCCGTAGCGCGTCAGCACAATGCCATCGAGCTGCACACTCTGCCAATGGCTGGCAGCATGCGACTCTAGTGCAGTAGCCATGGCCGCACTGGCTTTGCCAGCACCAATGACTAAGCAGCGCCCCTTTGGCTCGCTGCCCGCCGGAAAAATACGGGTCAAGCACTCCGGAATGATGTGCTTAGGCTCTGCAACCGCAAGTGCAGCTGCAAAAGTGTCTTTCAGTATTTTTTCTTCTTGGTGGGCCATGAATATGCTTTCGATACCATTCTAATCAACTGCGCCGCGCTCTTGCATTTGCCACATTTCCGCATACCTACCATGGGCTTCAAGCAATTCGGTATGGGTACCACGCTCAATGATCCGTCCCTGCTCCATCACCAAAATTTGATCGGCATGGGTAATGGTAGAGAGTCGGTGAGCAATAATCAAGGTGGTTCGGTTGCGCGCCAAATTCAGCAACTCCTCCTGAATTGCCCGCTCCGTCTTGGAATCAAGGGCGGAGGTGGCTTCATCAAAAATCAGCATGGCCGGTTTTTTTAGCAATGTTCGGGCAATGGCTACCCGCTGCTTCTCGCCACCCGATAACTTCAATCCACGCTCACCTACTTGGGTGTTGTACCCATCAGGCAAGCGCTGAATAAAGCCATCAATTTGGGCTGCCCTTGCAGCGGCTTGAACCTCTTCAATCGACGAGCCCGGTTTACCGTAGGCAATGTTGTATCCGATGGTGTCATTAAACAAAACTGTATCTTGTGGCACGATGCCAATTGCGCTGCGTAAACTCGCCTGCTGCACATCATCAATGCCCTGACCATCGATTTCAATGCGGCCGCTTTGAATGTCGTAAAACCGAAACAGTAAACGGGCTAAGGTGCTCTTACCAGCACCACTTTGACCAACCACTGCTGTAATGGTTCCCGCCGGAATCGTAAAGCTAATGTCATGCAAAATGGATCGCTTTTTTTCATAATGAAACGAGACATGCTCGAAGCAAACCTGAGGTCCTGTATCGTAATTCGTAATGTGCAGAGCCGGGGCATTGGGTTTGTCGGCAATCTCCCGATCGGTACTCAATAGGGTAAACATGCGATCCATGTCGGTAATGGCTTGCTTGATTTCCCGGTAAATCACGCCTAAGAAATTCAAAGGGATATACAACTGAATCATCAGTGTATTGACTAGCACAAGGTCACCCAAGGTCATGGTGCCATTGCTAACCCCAATCGTAGCGCGCCACAGAATTAAAACGAGGCCAATGGCAATGATGATTTGCTGGCCTAAGTTCAAAACCGCCAATGACTTTTGCGACTGGATGGCTGCGGTCTGATAGCGCACTAAATTATCGTCATAGCGACGCGACTCAAACTGCTCATTACCAAAATACTTGACGGTCTCAAAATTTAATAAGGAGTCGATGGCTTTTTGATTTGCCTTTGAGTCCATGTCGTTCATGGTCCTTCTAAAATGCGTACGCCACTCCGTCACCACGACGGTAAAAATAATATAAAGAACTAAAGCTACAAAGGTGATAACAGCAAACCAAATATCATAGGCATAGGCTAAGTAGCCCAGCACCAAACAAAATTCAATTAGGGTTGGAAGAATGCTGTAAAGCGAATACGAGATCAATGACTGGATGCCGCGGGTGCCGCGTTCAATATCACGACTGACTCCGCCCGTTTGGCGCGCCAAATGAAAGCTCAGCGCCAAAGAATGCAAATGATTAAATACCTGTAATGCCACCTTGCGGACGGCATTTTGGGTCACTCGCGCAAACAAGGCTTCGCGCAACTCGTTAAACAGGGAAGCAGATACACGCAAAGCCCCGTATGCCAGAATCAAACCCACTGGAATCAACATCAATGCTTGCGCTGTGTCCACCTTGGTATTGAGCGTGTCAATTAAATCTTTTAATAAGATTGGAATACCCAAGTTTGCAAATTTGGCCGCAATCAAACACGACAGCGCCAATGCCACGCGCACCTTATGCTCTAGCAAATAAGGCAGTAAATCTCGGATGACGCGCCAATCCCCCCGCGTAAATACGTTTGCTTTTGGGGGGCTGGCAGAATCTGCTGCCGCGGGGAGGGAGCTGGGTCTCATCAAGCTATCTTAGTGATGAATGGTCTACTTTGCTGCATTGATCGCTTGCAAGCGCAGTATGGCTGCGCCATTACTTTCGGAGAAACAGCGCTTTGCTGCCTCAGCATAGGGCAGCCATTCAAATGCCGTATGCTCTCGCGGCGCTAAGTGCACTGGGGTATTTATGGGGACTGCTAAGGTGAACCAATGTTCGCGGTTATGGGTAACGCCGGGCGCATAGCGATAGCGCCAATCGGGGTAGATTACATATTCAATGGCGTGCTGCATATCCTGAAGAGCATCACTTGGCAATGCAGTGGCATCAATGCCCGTCTCCTCAAACACCTCTCGAATGGCAGCCTCACGCATAGGCTCGTCTGGAAAATCGAGACTGCCAGTCACCGACTGCCAAAATCCGGGGCGATCCGTGCGCTCGATCAGTAAAACCTCACCATTCGCATTGTGAATTACAACCAATACTGAAATGGGGATTTTCACTTTGACATTGCTAGCATCTATAACGCTCATTTAATACGCAGTTTTCTAAACAAAATACCAAGGTAGTATTTTCTTATAAATTCAAATTTGGATTTCAAGGAAATAGCATAGCCATCGGTATTCTGTATATACCAAGTATTTAGCCCCGTTCTCAATAAAAATTTATAGCCATTTGCAGTCATAAATCTATGCTTGTCTTGCGAAGTGACATGATCCTCTAGCAGAACCAATTTAGGCTTCCACCTTTGAATGTCAAACCCTTTAAACAGCTCTATTTCATGACCCTCGACATCAATCGATAGCAGATCAAAATTTACTTCAATATTATTTTCTTCCAATATGGAATCAAGGGTTCTAGTTTCGATGTGTATAACATCTTGCTTAACCTTGTTTGTGTGAATTAACTTACTTTCTAACGTTGAGCAAACGCCAAATGATATTAGGGGGAGGATTTTTTTATGGTTTTCTTTACTCGAACAGGCATATGGAACAACAGTAGAAGTCCTATGCTCTCTCAAAAGTGCACACATATTGGGTAGCGGCTCAATTAAAAGGCCGTTCCAACCCAACTGCTCTAAATGATAGGACTGTGACTCTATAAATGGATCGTTCGCTCCAACATCAACAAAAACACCATTTTTTATTCCATTAAAGAACGACTGCACGCATTCCTGCTCAAGTGCTGGCGGAACTTTATTGTTGTAAATCT
>CAWUTW010000132.1:0-12752 GCA_963925585.1 uncultured Polynucleobacter sp.
CTCATTCAGCTGGTGGAATACGAACTCAAGATGGCACTTGAAAAAATAGATCCACTACCCCAGCCCAGTATGGGTCGCCTATCCAGGCAGTCCCGCAGCTTTCCAGTGCAGGCCAGGGTTAATATGCAACCCGATGACCGCGGTCAATACGTCGTTCTATCCCTTTCGGCTAGCGATCGTACCGGGCTGATTTATGCAGTAGCAAAGGTACTCGCAAAACACCGAGTATCCATTCATACCGCCCGCATTAATACTCTGGGTGAGCGCGTGGAAGACGTATTGCTACTAAACGCCGAAGAACTCAGTAAGAATCCAAAGCTACAAATCCAGATTGAAACTGAAATCCTAGATGTGTTGGCAAGCTAGCACGTATGCGTAATCGGTATTACTTTACTCATGCCCTAGCAAACCCAGCATCGTCGCCTCATCAATCACAGGCACGCCAAGTTCTTCTGCTTTGGTGAGTTTGCTGCCGGCATCATCCCCTGCCACAAGGTAATCGGTCTTTTTGGAGACTGAACCCGCTACTTTGGCACCAGCACGCTCAAGCCGCTCTTTCGCCTCGTCCCGCGATAAGGTAGGCAAGGTACCTGTTAACACAAAGGTTTTGCCTGCTATGGCTGCGCTGACCTTTTTTTCTTCGGCGCTGAGTGCCATGCCGGATGCCAGCAGTTGCTCGATCACCTCACGGTTGTGAGGCTCCTGCATAAAGCCGGTGATCGAATCCGCAACGACTGAGCCCACATCGTGAACCGTCAGTAGGTCTTCGCCCGTAGCATCCATTAAGGCATGCATATCGCGGTAGTGATTGGCCAAATCCTTTGCCGTGGTTTCACCCACATGGCGAATGCCCAAGGCAAATATAAAACGGGCCAAGGTGGTTGTTCGCGATTGAGTAATCGCCTGAATTAAATTATCAGCCGACTTCTCACCCATTCGCTCTAAATTGGCTACTGCCGTAAATCCCAGTCGGTATAAATCGGCTGGGGTACGAACGAGATTATTGTCTACCAGTTGATCGACAATCTTTTCTCCAAGACCCTCAATGTCCATGGCGCGCCGATGCGCAAAATGGACCAAGGCCTGTTTACGCTGCGCGCCACAAAATAAACCACCACTGCAGCGCGCAATGGCCTCATCCGCTACGCGCTCTATGTGTGAATCGCATACAGGGCAGCGGATTGGCATCTCAAATGCATTGGTTTGAGTGGGGCGACGCTCTAATACCACCGACACCACCTCGGGTATCACATCACCTGCACGACGCACCACTACGGTATCGCCAATGCGCACATCTTTACGCTTCACTTCATCTTCGTTGTGAAGCGTGGCATTGGTAACGGTGACGCCGCCAACCTCTACCGGAGAAAGTCTTGCCACTGGAGTAATCGCACCAGTACGACCGACCTGCACATCAATTCCTAATACCGTGGTGAGGGCTTCTTGGGCGGGATATTTATGGGCTAGGGAAAAGCGCGGCGCACGTGAAACAAAGCCAAGCTGGGCCTGCTCTGCAAAGGAATTCACTTTATAAACAACACCATCGATGTCATAAGGTAAGGTATCGCGCTTGCTACCGATATCCTGATAGAAATTGAGAATATCGTCAACCGATGACAGGATTTTGCGTTCCGTACAGACTGGCAAACCTAGGCTTAGGTATTGATCGAGTAATCCGCTATGGGATTTTGGCAACCAACTTTGTGGCTCACACGCACCCACGCCATAAGCAAAAAAGGATAATGGCCGTTTTGCGGTGATTTTCGAATCCAACTGACGTAAGCTGCCTGCGGCAGCATTACGCGGATTAGCAAATTCTTTTTCGCCTAGACGGGCTGCCTCTTGGTTCATCTTGGCAAAATCAGCGAGGTACATAAACACCTCGCCGCGGACCTCGAGTGCTGCTGGAATAGCATTGCCTTTGAGGCGAAGTGGTATCGCTCGAATGGTTTTAATATTGGCCGTAACATCTTCACCACTACTACCATCGCCGCGGGTAGCCGCTTGGACTAGTAGGCCATTTTCATAACGCAGGGAAATGGCTAGGCCATCAAACTTCAACTCACCCGCATAGACTACGTGGGCTTGTTGTAAACCTTCACGGCAGCGGCGATCAAAGCCCATTACCTCTGCATCATCAAAGGCATTGTTTAGAGACAGCATGGGTACGGCATGCTTGACGCTCGTAAACTCTTTTAAAGCAGCGCCGCCAACGCGTTGCGAGAGTGAATCTGCCGTAATCCAATCCGGATGTGCCTGCTCCAGAGAAATTAACTCACGATACAGGCGGTCGTATTCACTATCAGGCAATAAGGGGGTATCGAGCACATAGTAGGCATGATCTAAACGTGCCAGCTCGGACTGGAGCCAAGCATATCGCTCCGCTGACTGCGTCGGATCCGAATGCAGCATGCCCTATCCTTAACTGAATAAGCGCGCAGCAGTCGCCGAACCGGCTACGATGCCGCTTTGCTCAAGGCGACTGTATAGGCCATCCAAGTGTTGGCGAATCGCAATCACGGCATTCTCAGTCAGGTTGACGCCATTGTCGTCAACAATACGACCCTGCATCGACTCAGCTAGGGCTACGCCCTCTGCCAGCATGCGCTCAAATCCCATTTGCTCTTGCGCCACCAAAGGAACCTCCAGCAATAAGGAGATTCCGGTAATGGGTTGATCTGGGTCAAATCCATTGCTAACAAACAAAACTTGGTTGTTTAAATAAAACACATAAGACCGATTATTTTTTGACAAAGCAAAGTGCCGTTCTTGCATCAGTCCATCGAGTTCAGCACGCGTTTTTGCTTTGCCGTCAAAAGCCACATTAATACTGAGCTGAATATCGCTCTCTGCTGCAATCGCGTCGAGCTCCTTGGCGCTTTCCATCATGGTGCTGACACTGGGCATATCAATTTGTGCGCCCAATACTTCGGCTAAAGCCTGGCTGCGTGAACAGAAATCAGATAACTCCAGCACCCCGATCGACCCCTTACGGCTAGCCAGTTGAATGGCGAGTTGCAGCTCCATATAATTAGCATTCATGGAAATTGGCTCCCAGTCGCCTTCGTGGTCATCCGCCAGTAAGCCTTCGTATATCCAATACGCACCAAAGCGAGGCCAATCTGTCACCTCACCGATGATTTCACTTCCCTGAATGGGATTCTCGAATCGCAAGGTAATTACACAGTCAATGCGTGGGTCAATTGCAAAACGAACTGCTTCCACAGGAGCGGCACTCATGGACTCAGAAAAGCCGGGCACCAGACGATCGCCGGCTTGATTCTGACTAGCAGCATCGCCAAATGAGGGTTCAACTTGGATGCGAGCTTGGCGCTTCGCACGTGCGCTGCGCAGATTAAGGATTGCCACCAAGACTAAAAGCAAAATGCCAATCAGGCCTAAGGCAAATTGCAATTCTGACAAACCCAGCGTGGCTGCGATTTGCTCTAATCCCATTTAGGCGGCCTCAACCATCGATACCGCAGAAGCAATATCCACCGCTACAATGCGCGATACACCCTGCTCCTGCATGGTAACGCCAATCAATTGGTGGGCAATTTCCATGGTGATCTTGTTGTGTGAGATAAAGACAAACTGCGTCTTAATAGCCATCCTAGCAACCATTTCTGAGTAGCGCAATGTATTAGCATCATCGAGCGGTGCATCGACCTCATCGAGCAAGCAAAATGGCGCTGGGTTCAGCAAGAACAAGGAAAAAACAAGGGCAATTGCAGTTAAAGCTTTTTCCCCGCCCGACAGTAGATAAATAGAGCTGTTTTTCTTACCTGGCGGCTGGGCCATCACTTGAACACCTGAATCCAAGATTTCTTCGCCGGTCATTACCAGCTCTGCATGGCCACCACCAAATAATTCAGGGAAGAGACGCCCAAAATGGCCATTGACTTGATCAAATGTACCTTGCAGTAGATCACGCGTCTCTGCATCAATCTTCGCAATCGCGTCGGTTAAGGTTTGCATCGCCTCGTTCAAGTCAGCCGATTGCGTATCTAGGAATGATTTGCGCTCACGCGAGCTGCCTAATTCATCTAGCGCGGCCATGTTGACCGGACCAAGCGACTGAATTTCGCTATTCAAGCGGTTGACCTCGCTTTGCAGGTGTCCTACTTTGAGATCGCTACTAAAACGGGTTTCAAGGCTAATGAGATCGGCTTCCGCCTCCGCAAGCAAGGTTGCAAATTGCTCAAAGTTGAGGCGGGCAGCTTGCTCACGCAGTTGCAGGTCCATCACTTTGTCGCGCATTGGTTGCAGACTACGCTCAATTAGAAGTCGTCCTTCGTCCGCCTCGCGCAATTGGTGCAGCATTGCGTCTTGCTCGGTACGGGCATTTGCTAATGCCGCTTCGCGCTCGGCACGAACCACTAGCAGTTCCTGCAACTTTTCTTGGGCTGCCTCATCGCTAAGGCCCGCAAGCTCTAGCTCGCATGCAGCGTACTTATCCTGAATCTCCATGATTTGATCGCGCGCCGTGCTTTGATCGCGCTGCAAATCGGCAATGCGCTGTTGCAATGAACGAGTAGCAAAGGCAGCTTCTTGGGCCGCCATCTCGGCAGTGCGCAAGTTTGTGCGCAAACCCTCGCGCTCTTCACTGCTAAGCATTAGATTTGATTGCGCATTCTCTAACTCACTATGCAGTCGCTCTTTGTCGGTCTGTGCTTGATCCAATGCTGCCTGGGATTGCGCGCCATTGCTGTTGTGCTGCTCCTGCTGCCCGCTGATTTCAGCTAACTCCGACTGAATTTGTGCAGCGCGCTGACTATATTGCTCTTCTGCTTGCGTAAGCTGCATCTGCTCTACTTCAAATCCATGCGCTTCCTGAACGGCATGCTCGGCATTGATGCGCGACTGCTCAGCCGCTTGGTGAGCAGCCTGGTAGTTAGCGGTGCATTGATCGAGATCACCTTGCAACTCACTCTGAATTAAACGCTGGGCCTTTAACTGCTTCTCCAAGCCCTCCATTTCTTGAGCACGCGCCAACATACCGGATTGCTCTGAGTCGGCAGCATAGAGCTGTACACCAACCCGACTGACCAAATGGCCTTCTTGGGTCACTAATGTTGCGCCTGCAGGCAACTTGTCACGGCGATGCAGTGCGTCTTCTAAATTATTGGCAATAAAGACTGCACCTAACCACTCTTGCAATACCTGCATTACACGCGGCGCGCCCGCACTCTGAATGCGAGACAACAATAAGGTGAACTCCGCAGGCGCCTTGATCTGCGGTGCAGGCAACTCATCGGCCAATAAAATGGCAAGGCGACTCGGCGGCGCGTCCTTCGCTAAAGCAACCGCCTCTTCTACATTTTTACCGGTAACCGCAGCAAGTCGTTCACGCAAAACCGATTCAAGGGCTGTTTCCCAACCGCTCTCGACCTTGAGGTCTTGCCATAAGCGTTTACTTTCTTTCAGGCCTTTACTCTCCAGCCAAGGACCGATTTTTCCTTGTGCCTGCACGCTGGCTTGTAGCGTGGTTAAGGCAGTTAACTTGGCTTCGGTTTGAGCCAGATCCTGATTGGCTGACTGTATTTGCTGCTGCGCCCGGTTACGCGCTTCATCCGCCGCCGGGACGCGCTGCTGCATCTCTGAAGCGCGGGCTTTAGTTTCTTCTACCTTACGCTGCGCCATCACTTGGCGATCCAAAGCCATTTGCAATGCGGCTGCGTCGGGCTTTCGCATACCAGTCAGCTCAGACTCGAGGCGCGCTTGACGAGCGCCAGATTCCTCGAGCTGCAGGGCAATCGCTTTTGCTCGCTCGCCTAGGCTTGCTAAACGTTGATCAATAGCAGCAACACTGTCACGCGCTGCATTTAACTGCCCAGCAGCTGCTTGGTAAACCTCTTCGCGCCCAGGCAACTGTTCTTGCAACGATGCCAGTTGGGTTTGTAAATTGCGTTCTTGTTCTGCTGCGAGGCTTAACTCGTGCTCTGCAGAGCGCTGTGCCTGGGCTGCGTCGGTTTCTTGAACGGTCCACCGTTGCAATTGCGACTGCAAGTCTTGGGTTTGCTGTTGCAGACGCTGACGCGCCTCCTGCACATACCGAATATCTGCTTCAACCTGAGTGACATCGGCGTTGGTTTGATAAAGCTCACCTTGCGCTTCAGATACTTTATCTTGCAGGGCATACTGCTGTGTCCGCATCGCTTCTAGCTCAGCCTCAGCATGGCGCAATTTCGCGGTCTGCTCTTCTAGCTGAACTTGTGTTTCGCGGATGCCGTTGGCATGGCGCTCTTGCTCTTTGCCGGCCTCCGTTTGGCGCACAAACCACAGCAATTGCTGCTGTGATTTCATTTCAACTTGCAATAGGTTGTAACGCTCCGCCACCGTAGCCTGACTCTCCAGACGCTCGAGTTGCTTTTCCAGCTCGCGCAGGATATCTTGAACGCGTACTAAATTCTCTTGTGTATCTTCAAGGCGTGAGGCGGTCTCTTTGCGGCGCTCTTTGTATTTTGAAACGCCTGCAGCCTCTTCTAAAAACACCCTTAGCTCTTCTGGCTTGGATTCCAAAATGCGATTAATCGTGCCTTGACCAATAATTGCGTAACCGCGTGGCCCCATGCCAGTGCCTAAGAAAATATCCTGAATGTCTTTGCGACGAACGACTTGGTTATTAACGTAATAGCTGGAGTTGCCATCGCGGGTAAGTACCCGTTTCACTGCAAGCTCAGCAAACGCACTCCATTGTCCGTGTGCGCGGCCGTCGGCATTATCAAACAGCAACTCGACACTGGCTCGGCCAGATGGCTTACGTAATCCAGATCCATTAAAAATCACATCCTGCATCGACTCGCCACGTAACTCACTGGCCCTAGATTCACCTAAAACCCAGCGAACTGCATCAATAATATTGGATTTACCGCAGCCATTAGGGCCTACAACGCCTATTAACTGACCTGGCAACTCAAAATGGGTTGGATCGACGAATGACTTAAAGCCAGAAAGTTTGATTGATTTGAGTTGCACAGGGCGCTTTGCGGGGAAAAAAGTCTGACTGGTTCAAGAAAAAAGGGGTAAATTCCGTGATTAAGATGATAGCAAGTTCACAACGCTTTACACCGGAATTTTCCCCACCGATATAATGATGTTTCGCCATTTAGGTCTAAAACCCCTTAACAATCTGATAGTTATCTAAAAAGCATGAGCCAATCACCACAAAGCGTTATCGAACAAGCCTGGGACAACCGAGCCAACCTGTCCGCAGGGGACATTTCCACCGAAATCCGCAATGCCGTTAGTGCCGTCATTGACGGCCTCAATCGGGGCCGTATTCGCGTTGCCGAGCGCCGTTCTGTCGGGCAATGGGAAGTCAACCAGTGGGTTAAAAAGGCAGTTTTATTGTCCTTCCGCCTGGAAGACAATAAAGTTATGCCGGCCGGCGGCTATACCCAGTTTTACGACAAAGTACCCAGCAAGTTTGAGAACTGGACTGAGGCGGATTTCATTGAAAGCGGATTTCGGGTTGTACCTCCTGCCATCGCGCGCCGTGGCTCCTTTATTGGTAAGAATGCCGTTTTGATGCCCTCATACGTCAATATTGGCGCATACGTCGGTGAAGGCACCATGGTAGATACATGGGCAACCGTTGGTTCCTGCGCCCAAATTGGCAAGAACGTGCACTTATCTGGCGGCGTTGGTATTGGCGGTGTTTTAGAGCCAATTCAGGCCGGCCCCGTCATTATTGAAGACAACTGCTTCATTGGCGCACGTTCCGAGGTGGTTGAGGGCGTCGTGATTGAAGAGAACAGTGTCTTATCGATGGGCGTCTTTATTGGCCAAAGCACTAAGATTTACGACCGAGAAACCGGTCAAATTCATTATGGTCGTGTGCCTGCCGGTTCAGTGGTGGTACCTGGCACACTCCCTTCAGCAGATGGCAAATACAGCCTATATGCCGCCATCATCGTGAAGAAAGTCGATGCTCAAACGCGAGCAAAAACCGCCATTAACGAGCTCCTGCGCGATTAATCATGAGCGCAGCAATTGAATTAACCAAAGCCCTGATTGCCTGCCGTTCCGTGACGCCAGCCGATGGCGGCTGCCAGAATTTAATTGCTGACCGATTAAAAAAGCTGGGCTTTCATACTGAAAGCGTAGTGGGTGGTCCCAGCGACTTTCAAGTGACCAATCTGTGGGCCATTAAAAAAGGTGCGCAGGGTGATACCGGCAAAGTATTGATGTTTGCAGGCCATACCGATGTGGTTCCCACTGGCCCTTTGGAAAAGTGGGATAGCGATCCATTTACCCCCACCATCCGCGGTGATTATTTATATGGCCGCGGCGCAGCCGACATGAAAACTTCGCTTGCGGGTTTTGTGGTGGCAACCGAAGAGTTCATTACTGCTAATCCAAAGCATGCCGGTACGATTGCTTTTTTAATTACCAGCGATGAGGAAGGCCCAGCCAATGATGGCACTGTGGTGATGTGCGAGCGCCTCAAGGAGCGAGGTCAGCGGCTAGATTACTGTGTGATTGGTGAGCCTACCTCGGTTAATCAATTGGGTGACATGATTAAGAACGGTAGGCGTGGTTCCTTGTCTGGCAAATTGCATGTAAAAGGGATACAAGCGCACATTGCCTACCCTCACCTCGGTGAAAACCCCATTCATTTAGCTGCGCCCGCCATTCAGGCGCTGGTGAGCACCGAATGGGATCAGGGCAATCGCTACTTTCAACCCACGAGTTTTCAGATCTCAAATATTCATGCGGGCACAGGCGCTAACAACATCATTCCTGGTGAGCTCACCATCGACTTTAATTTTCGCTTTTCAACAGAAAGTACTCCTGAGCAATTACATCAACGGGTCGATGCTATTCTGACTGCAGCAGGCCTGAAATTCTCGATCGATTGGGTTTTGGGTGGCAGTCCTTTTATTACTGGCGATGAAGCATTGGCGAGCGCGCTGCGCAAAGCCATTCAAGATGAAACCGGTGTTATCACCGAACTCTCTACCACCGGCGGTACGAGCGATGGCCGCTTTATCGCCAAAATTTGTTCTCAAGTGGTGGAGTTTGGACCCATCAATGCGACGAGCCATAAGGTAAATGAATCCGTTAACGCCGAGGACATTGTGCCGCTGAAGAACATTTACAAGCGCGTGCTTGAGCAGTTGATCGCGTAAACCCATGGATCCAGAGCCTCAGTCGCATGACAATACCATCGCTACCGTAGAACAATCGATTGATCGGCTTACCGATCACCTAAATCAAGCCAAACTGAGCTACGGGCACGGTGCCATCGATGCTCAGAGTGAGGCGTTGTGGATTATTAGCAAACAACTCCAGATCAGTCCAAGCGACGCCTTAGATCACCTGCAGGCGCCACTTGATCAAGGTCTTTATGACGCTGCACTCGCAATTGCTAATCAGCGTATCCATACGCGTAAACCATTGGCATATATCTTGGGAGAGGCATGGCTGATGGGCATGCCCTTCTATTGCAATGAACAGAGTATTGTTCCCCGTTCCTGGATTGCGGAGCTGATTACCGAAGGAACGCTCGAGCCATGGCTACCTGCTGATGGCCGTGCCCTTGATTTATGTACCGGCAATGGCTCGCTTGCCATCTTACTGGCACTGTCTTGCCCGGATATTCATGTGAGCGCTTGTGATATCAGTGCGCCTGCCTTGGCGGTGGCCGCTCGTAACTTAGATCGACATGGCTTAAGTACTCAGATTGAATTGTTCCATGGCGATCTTTGGAGTCCTTTACCCGATCCCATTGACGAAAACCGCTTTGACCTAATTATCTGTAATCCACCCTATGTCAATGCAGCCAGCATGCGCGCCCTCCCCGCTGAATACCACGCTGAACCAGCCCTAGCTCTAGCTGGCGGCGAAGATGGCATGGACTTGATTCGCAAGATTATTGCGAATGCACGGGACTACCTTAGCGAGCGCGGCGCGCTGGTATTGGAAATTGGCAATGAAGTGAAGTACTTTCACAAAGCCTTCCCGCAGATTCCGGTGATTTGGATGGACGTCTCTGCAGGGAACGAACAGGTCTTACTGATACAAGCAGAAGACTTGCGCTAAAGAGCGGTAATAAAAAAGTGCTAGCTGAGTTCGTTCGCAGCAGAAATAGCCTCGTCAATGCGCTCTACCGGAATCACTCGCAAACCTGCGATTTTGCTTTTGGGTAGATTGGCTTTCGGAATGATGGCAATGGTAAAGCCGAGTTTGGCGGCTTCCTTTAGACGCTCTTGACCGCGTGGGCAGGGGCGGATTTCTCCAGCCAAGCCCACCTCACCAAATACGATTAACTCCTTCGGCAAGGCGCGATTCCGAATCGACGATTGAATGGCTAACAGAACTGCTAAGTCAGCCGCTGGCTCGGAGATCTTCACGCCACCAACGGCATTGAGAAAGACGTCTTGATCAAAGCAGGCAATCCCCGCATGGCGATGCAATACAGCCAGTAACATGGCGAGTCGATGCTGCTCTAAACCGACTGCCAAGCGCCTAGGATTCGGAATATGCGCCGTATCCACTAAGGCCTGGATTTCAACCAATAAGGGTCGGCTGCCTTCTTGTGTAACAAGTACGCAAGCGCCTGGTACCATCTCTGCATGCTGGGATAGAAAGATGGCGGATGGGTTGGAGACACCCTTGAGGCCTTTTTCGGTCATGGCAAATACACCAAGCTCATTGACTGCGCCAAAGCGATTTTTAATCGAGCGCACTAAACGAAACGAAGAATGGGTATCGCCCTCAAAATACAGGACGGTATCGACAATGTGCTCCAGCACCCGAGGACCAGCAAGATGACCGTCTTTAGTGACGTGTCCTACCATCAACATGCAAATGCCACTGGATTTAGCGTAGCGCGTAAGCTGCGCAGCGCACTCGCGCACCTGCGCAACCGAGCCCGGCGCAGATGTTAAGGCATCGGAGTAAACCGTCTGAATCGAATCCACCACTACCACTTGGGGACGCGCAGCATCAATCGTAGTCAATAACTTTTCTAGCTGAATCTCAGCAAGAACCTCCAGCTGCGGCGCATTTAAGGCAATGCGTTTTGCTCGCAGCGCGATCTGTGCAGCCGATTCCTCACCACTGCTGTAAAGAACAGAGACGCCGGCAGCGCTCATTTCTGCCAAGGCTTGTAACAATAGCGTCGATTTACCAATGCCTGGGTCGCCGCCAATAAGGACGACACCGCCTGGCACTAAGCCGCCACCGAGCACACGGTCAAACTCGTCTACGCCAGTTGGTAATCTCGGCATGTCCTCGGCCTTAATGGCGGATAACTTTTGACGGGGTACGGCCTGTGCTAAGCCCTGAAAACGGGCATTAGTCGAACTTGATTCAGAAAGACTTTCTTCCAGGGTGTTCCAAGCTTGGCATGCAGGACACTGCCCCTGCCAACGGGGAGTACTGCCCCCGCAGGCTTGGCATACATAGATGGTTTTTGCTTTGGCCAAAATCAGACTCTTTAATGTAACTGGGTACCGGCTTTATTTTCTTGAGCGCGACGCGGTGCATCTTTACGTCGCTCCTCTAAGTCTGCTGCTCGCTTTGCGGCGTCCTGTTGTTTTTCTTCAAAAGCACGCTTATTTTGAGTGCGCTCCGCCGCTTTAGCAGGATCAGCTTTATCCGCAATGCGCTTAGCGTCACGCTCGTCTTTTAGAAGCTCTCGCAGCTCGCGCTGTGCCGTATTGAGTTCAACCTCTTGCGCCCGAATCGGATCGATCTCTTTACGATATTGAGCGCGCGTTTGGCTGAGGCAGCGATTCACTAAATATTTTTGGTAACACTCCGACGATGCTTTTTTCCAGCGGTAATCTGCCCACTCCCGCTGCAAGGTGAGCTCGGCCTCAATCAAATCAAGCTTTTCTAGTTCAGCCTCTTGCGCGGGCGTTGCTTGCGCCACTCCCATCCCAAGTACTAAGCCAAAGGCAATCGCAGCGAGAAGAAAGGTCGAGTAAGAAAGGGGATGAATCAAATTTCTACCTTTGCGCCCAATTCAACCAAGCGATTGGTTGGAATCTTGAAAAAGTCCGATGGCTTTGCAGCGTTTTGCATCATCCAAGAAAATAAACTTTCCTGCCATAGCGCCATTCCGGGTGATGCCGAAGGAATGATGGTGTCTTTCGAGATAAAGAAAGAGGTATCCATCAAATCAAAGGTCAGGTTTTCTTGTTTCTCGAGCAGGGTTAAGATCGAATTAATATCTGGCGTTTCTTTAAAGCCGTATACCGCACGCACCAAGAACACCTGACCGCCGAGGTCGCGCATGGTGATGCGCTCGCTGTCATTAACATAGGGCACATCCCAAGTACTCAGCTTTAAAAAGAAAATCCGCTCGTGCATCACGCGATTGTGTTTCAGGTTGTGCAGCATGGCTACCGGTACATAATCAATGTGCGCCGTTAAGAAGATGGCGGTACCTTCCACACGGTGTGGTGGATGCGCGAGTAGGCTGCTGACAAAAGCCTCCATTGGAATGGAATTACTTACCAATTTATCGCGGAGTAATTTGCGGCCCTTGTACCAGGTAATTAAGCAGGTAAAGCAAATCAGTCCTAGCAGCAATGGGTACCAACCACCATCCTTAATTTTGATCAGTGTTGCCGTCCAAAAAGCCAAATCAATTGCAAAGAAAAAGACAATGAGTAAGGCAATCAAAATGGGGTTGATATGCCATTCGCGGCGCATCACAACGGACAACAAGATCGTCGTAATCAGCATGGTTGAGGTAACCGAGAGGCCATAGGCTGCAGCCAAGTTAACCGATTCAC
>CAWUTW010000133.1:0-21988 GCA_963925585.1 uncultured Polynucleobacter sp.
CCTTATCGGATGCGCAGCTGATTTAATTTCCTGTGTATTTTTATTTAGCGCTCTTTTTTCTTTTTTATGCCAGCCCAATTACTCGACGGCGTTGCCCTCTCTAAAAAAATCCGTACTGAAATTACAGCACGTGCGGCCATTATTACTGCCAAAGGGTCGCGTCCCGGTTTGGCCGTAATTGTGGTTGGAGATAACCCAGCGAGCGCAGTATATGTACGGAATAAAGTCAAAGCATGCGAAGAGGTTGGCTTTCATTCGGTACTCGAGCGCTACGAAGCGGAGATGAATGAAGAAGCACTATTGGCGCGCATTGCAACTCTCAATGCCGACCCAGCCATTCATGGCATTTTGGTGCAGCTTCCTTTGCCTTCCCACATTGCATCGGAGCGCGTGCTCGAGGCGATTGCGCCGCAAAAAGACGTCGATGGCTTTCATGTTGCCAATGCTGGTGCCCTCATGGTCGGCGCACCCGAATTCAAGCCATGCACACCTTATGGTTGCATGAAGTTACTCGAAAACATTGAGTACCCCTTGCGTGGCGCACGCGCAGTGGTGGTTGGCGCATCGAATATTGTGGGTAAGCCGATGGCGATGCTGCTATTACAAGCAGGTGCAACTGTGACCATCTGCAACAGCAAAACACGGGATCTTGCGCACCATACCAAAGACGCCGATGTGTTGGTGGTTGCTACTGGCAAGGCTAAAATGATTACTGGGGATATGGTCAAGTCTGGCTCCGTTGTGATTGATGTAGGCATCAATCGCCTGCCGGACGGCAAGCTGTGCGGAGATGTCGATTTTGATACCGCTAAATACATAGCCGGCTGGATTACTCCGGTACCGGGCGGTGTTGGCCCCATGACCATCACCATGCTCCTCATGAACACCCTAGAGGCAGCCGAAAAGGCCTCCAAACACTAGTCTCTTTGCGGAATTACACGCCTGTAGGCGCATTACATTAAGCTAGAGGGATGAAACCACATCCCATTACAAGTTCAACGTATTCCAATAATCCCTTGCTTCAATTCGGCAGAGGAATTGCGGCCTACTCGCAAATTCAGCCTGAGCACATTGCACCAGCGATTGATGCCCTCCTTACTGAAGCTAAATCTGCAGTTGCAATTGCAACTAGCCAAACCACATCATCCACTTGGAATGATCTAGTAGAGCCATTGGAAGATGCGACAGAGCAACTTAGCCGTGCATGGGGCGCAGTGTCGCATTTAAACAGCGTAGCCGATACTCCGGAATTACGCGAAGCCTTTGGCGCAATGCTGCCTAAGGTAACGGCCTTTATGTCGAGCCTTGGTCAGAATCTGGCTTTATATGAGCGCTTTAAAGTGCTACGCCAAAGTCCTAATTTTGCAACGCTGTCGCCCGATCAGCAAAAAGTGATTGAAAACTCCCTGCGTGACTTTCGCTTGGGCGGCGCTGAATTACCCGAGGACAAAAAACCCCGCTTTGCGCAAATACAGGATTTGCAGGCCGAACTGGGCAAAGCCTTCTCCGATCACGTGCTGGATGCCACCAATGGCTTCTCTCACGTCATTACCGATCCAACAGAGTTAATCGGATTGCCAGAAGATGCGGTTGCAGCAGCAGCCGACACCGCCAGAGAACAAGGCAAAGCTGGCTGGGCTTTTACCCTGCACTTCCCGTCGTATTACCCGGTGCAACAGTATTCAGAAAATCGGGCATTACGGCAACGCATGTATGAAGCCTACGTTACCCGCGCATCGGAATTAGGGCCAAAATACGGCGCCGGTAAAGCAAATTGGGATAATACTCAAAACATGCTGGATCAATTGCGCCTGCGCAATGAAGAGGCATTGATGCTTGGATACAGCAATTACGCTGAACTGAGCATTGCACCAAAAATGGCTCGCACCGTTGATGAAGTTGATCGCTTTCTGGTCGATATTGCACGGCGTGCAAAGCCCTTTGCCAAATCGGATTGGGAGACGCTACAGCAGTTTGCCCATACTGAATTTAATTTAGGCACGACAAAAGAAGATCCGATTCAGCCATGGGATATTGCTTTTCTGTCCGAGAAACTCAAACAAGCGCACTATTCCTTTTCAGAAAATGAGCTTAAGCAATACTTCCCACTGCCCAAAGTTCTAGATGGTCTGTTTGGCTTAATTCAGAAGCTATTTTCAGTTCACATCAAGCCTGCTGACTTACCAATTTGGCATGACACCGTTCAGTCCTTTTCGGTCAGCAACCCTGATGGCGAGGTGGTGGCCTATTTTTACCTCGATCCCTATGCACGACCAGGCAAACGCGGTGGCGCGTGGATGGATGATGCACGCGGTAGGCGCCTATTGCCGAGTGGAGAAGTGCAAGTACCAATTGCTTACTTGGTCTGTAATTTTGCTGCGCCCGTCAAAGTCGATGGCAAGCTAAAGCAGCCCACCATTACCCACGATGATGTAATTACCCTCTTCCATGAGAGCGGCCATGGTCTGCATCACCTGTTAACCCAAGTGGGCGCCCTCGGCGTTTCTGGCATCAATGGTGTTGAGTGGGATGCTGTAGAACTGCCAAGCCAGTTTATGGAGAATTTCTGCTGGGAATGGGAAGTCCTCGAGAAAATGACAGCCCATGTCGATACTGGCAAACCACTGCCACGCGATCTTTTTGAGAAGATGTTGGCAGCGAAGAATTTCCAAAACGGCCTAGCGACGTTGCGTCAAGTGGTCTTCTCTTTAACCGATTGGCGTTTGCATTCCTCATTTGATTCGGCGCATGCCGAAGGCCAGGCTGTTTTAGGTATGGCAAAAGAGATTGGCGATCAATTTAATGCCATTCCCCAATCTGCCTTGTCGCGCTGGCCCAATACCTTCAGCCATATTTTTGCGGGTGGCTACGCTGCCGGCTATTACAGCTACAAATGGGCTGAAGTGCTCTCTGCAGACGTGTACGCCGCATTTGAAGAGGCGGGTAAATTGAGTGGCAGCGTGATCGATGCGACCATGGGCTTGCGTTACCGTACTGAAATCCTTGAGGTCGGCGGTAGTCGTTCAGCAGCAGAATCGTTTAAAGCCTTCCGTGGACGGGATCCTTCCATCGAGGCTTTATTGCGCCACGGTGGGCTGCTTGAGGAAGTAGCTAACAACTAAAAGCTGGGTTATGGCCCTGCTAGAGGCGCAACTCGGCAATCACGGGGGCGTGATCAGAGGGTTGCTCCCATGTGCGCGGCTCTTTATCGATTCGGCTGGCAACGCAGCACTCCTTGAGTGCTTCGCTTAAAAGTACATGGTCGATGCGCATACCCGCATTGCGCCGAAAGCCCATCATGCGGTAATCCCACCAACTAAATGTTTTGGGAGCCTGATCAAACAGCCGATATGAATCAGAAAGTCCCAAGTCAATTAACTGCGCAAACGCACTGCGCTCTTCTGGCGATACCAGATTTTGCCCAATCCACTTTTCTGGCTCATGCACGTCGCGATCTTCGGGGGCGATATTAAAATCACCCAATAAAGCCAAGCGCGGATGGCTGCTGAGTTCAGCCTGTAGCCAGGTTTGCAATGCCTTTAGCCACGCCAACTTGTATTGAAACTTCTCGCTATCCGGTGACTGGCCATTAGGAAAATAAGCCGAGATCAGTCTAATGGGCTGCATACCTGCAAATGGGATGGTTGCTGCGAGGATGCGCTGCTGCTCATCATCGTTTCCGGGGATGTTTCTAATCGGCTTTAGAAACGTGGTGGCTGCATCGGTGGCGATTGCTGCTAGTGCTGCCTTACGTACGATGATGGCTACGCCGTTATAGGTCTTTTGGCCGGCAGCAAGGCTAATGTAACCAGCTGCCTCTAACTCTGCATACGGATACTTATCATCGGTTAGCTTGAGCTCTTGAAGGCAAAGTGCATCAATGGGTGTTTTTGCCTTTTCTTGGGATTCGAGCCAGCGCAATACTTGCGGTAGCCGTACCTTAATGGAATTAACGTTCCAAGCAGCAATCCGCGTTACATCAGTCATCGATACCCAATTCGTGTAATTTGCGAGTAATGGTGTTGCGACCAATGCCTAGGCGCTGGGCGGCCTCCACTCTTCTGCCGCGTGTCACCTCTAGGGCTGCTTGCAATACCGCCTTTTCAAAACGCGATGTCAATGCATCAAATACGTCTTTATGACCCTCCTGTAGCATTTTAACGGCGAGCCGTCCAAGCCCACTTTCCCAATCGCCAGACGCATTGCGTTGCGTTGTGATGACAGTACCGCCCTGCTCCTCGGCTTGTACTGCTTCGGTCATGCTGCTCTGCATATCCAAATCAGCCGGTAAGTCACTTACCCCAATTTCAGCGGCAGGTGACATAACGGTTAGCCAATGGCACAGATTTTCAAGTTGGCGCACATTGCCCGGAAATGGTTTGTCCGAAATGACCTTGATGGCCTCATCGGATAAACGCTTTGGCTCTACAGCCAAGGCCTTGGCACAATGTTGCATAAAATGGCGCGCCAATACGGGAATGTCCTCTGTGCGTTCGCGCAATGCCGGCAAGCGCAGTCGAATCACGTTTAATCGGTGCAATAAATCTTCCCGAAATAAGCCAGTCGCCACGCGCGACTCTAAATTTTGATAGGTCGCGGCAATAATGCGCACATTGGCACGAATTGGGTCATGCCCACCAACACGATAAAAATGGCCATCCGTTAATACGCGCAGCAGACGGGTTTGCAAATCAAATGGCATATCACCGATCTCATCGAGAAACAGTGTGCCGCCATCGGCTTGCTCAAAACGACCCCGACGCATGGTTTGAGCCCCTGGGAATGCCCCGCGCTCATGGCCAAATAACTCTGCTTCAAGCAGGTCCTTTGGAATGGCGGTGATATTGAAGGCGACAAACGGTCCCTTAGCACGCGGGCTGTGCTTATGCAGTGCCCTAGCAACCAATTCTTTTCCAGTACCCGACTCGCCTGTAATTAGAACCGTTGCATGGGACTGCGCCAGACGGCTAATCGATCGAAAGACCTCTTGCATCGCGGGCGCTTGCCCAATGATCTCAGGTGTTTCTTGCTGCCAGTAGCGCGGCTCTTTTACCGCAGGCTGAGAGCGCTCACTCTCCACTATGGCTCTGCGAATTAACTCAATTACTTTTTCTAAATCAAATGGCTTAGTTAGATACTCAAATGCACCGCCCTGAAATGAAGATACTGCCGAATCCAAATCAGAATACGCAGTCATGACAATGACTGGTAAATTCGGATGTGTAGCCTTAACGTGTTGCAGGAGATCCAGACCATTGCCTCTTGGCATCCGAATGTCTGAAATCAAAATCTGCGGTGAGTCATTCTCCAGCGCATTTAGCACATCATTTGGATTGGTAAAGCTACGATGAGACAAGCCTTCCCGAGTCAATGCCTTTTCCAGAACCCAACGGATCGATTGATCGTCGTCCACAACCCACACTGATTTGCTCATGCTGATAACTCCTGCTTGCGATACGGTATCTGAATATGAAAATCCGTCTTACCAGGCTGACTTTCACAGGCAATAAACCCCTGATGCTGCTGCACAAATGTTTGCGCTAATGTAAGGCCTAAACCGCTGCCACCTTCACGACCACTGACCAGTGGGAAAAAGATGCGATCCCGAATCTCATCCGGAATGCCAGGGCCGTTATCAATCACGTGCAAATCCAAGGCTAATTTATAACGTTGCTTGGCAATCGTGACAGAACGGGCTATGCGGGTACAAAACTCAATGACTGCGGTACCACGGCGCATTTCTTCGGATAATGCTAGAGCGGCGTTGTGGGCAATATTGAGCACTGCTTGAATCAGTTGTTCTTTGTCACCAATAATGTCGGGCAAGCTTGTGTCATAGTTGCGAATAATGCGCAGCCCACTCGGAAACTCGGCCAATACCAAACTGCGCACGCGCTCTAAAGCCTCATGCAAATTAATTAATTCCGTTGTGTGGGCACGGCGATGGGGTGCCAACAAACGATCCACCAAAGTCTGAAGGCGGTCCGACTCTTTAATGATGACTTGAGTGTATTCGCGCAGCCCCTTTTTAGGAAGCTCGAATTCTAATAGTTGCGCGGCGCCACGAATACCACCCAAGGGGTTTTTAATCTCATGCGCCAAATTACGCATCAGTTGCTTATTGGCCTCGACTTGCTGAGTGACGCGCTCGTCACGCTCGCTGCGTAACTGCTGGTCAATCGGAAACCACTCCATCACAATAAGTGCTGGCTCCTCCAGTAAGGCAATCACGACATGGGCCGGAATGGCGTCATGGTGAGCCGTGTTTGGAAACACATGCAAGATCATTTCTTGGCGCTGAGTTGCCGTAATACCATTAGCAACCTCATCAATCATGGTGTTCAGCGCTGGATTATCAGAAAAAAGTTGGCTCAGCAGGTAGCCTTCGATGGCCTTCCGAGAGAGATCAAGCGCGGATTCTGCTGCCGGATTAGCGTAAAGCAAATGCTTGGTCTTGCCATCAAAAATAATGATGGCATTGGGTAACTGATCAAGCAAGTTCGGAACAAAAGGGGCAGCCGAAGCTGCCCCTTTGAACGAATTGCGCAATACACCTGCGCTCAAGGATTACTCCTGCAATTAAAGTGAGTAGTACATGTCAAATTCGATGGGGTGAGTCGTCATACGGAACCGAGTGACCTCTTCCATCTTCAAATCAATGTACGCATCTAACATCGAATTGGTAAACACACCACCGCGGGTTAAGAATTCACGATCCTTATCCAAGCAATCTAAGGCCTGATCAAGGCTATGGCATACGGTTGGGATCTTTGCGTCTTCCTCTGGGGGCAAGTCATACAAATTCTTATCAGCAGCTTCGCCTGGATGAATCTTGTTTTGCACGCCATCCAAACCAGCCATCAAGAGTGCCGAGAAGCACAGGTATGGGTTAGCCAATGGATCTGGGAAGCGGGTTTCAATACGGCGACCTTTTGGACTCGGTACGTGTGGAATCCGAATCGAAGCAGAACGGTTACGCGCAGAGTAAGCTAACTTCACTGGCGCCTCAAAGCCGGGGACCAAACGCTTGTAGGAGTTGGTGCCTGGATTGGTAATCGCATTCAGTGCACGAGCATGCTTAATAATGCCGCCGATGTAGAACAACGCAAATTCAGAAAGGCCAGCATAGCCGTTGCCAGCAAATAAGTTCTCGCCATTCTTCCATACGGACTGGTGCACGTGCATTCCCGAACCGTTGTCACCGACGACTGGTTTAGGCATAAAGGTAGCAGTCTTGCCGTAGGCATGGGCTACGTTTTGCACCACATACTTTAGCCAAATAGTCCAATCTGCACGCTGCGTTAGTGTGCTGAACTTGGTACCCAATTCATTTTGGCCTTGGCCAGCGACTTCGTGGTGATGGACTTCGACTGGAATGCCCATGGACTCCAAAATCAGACACATTTCAGAACGCATGTCCTGAAAAGAATCAACAGGAGCTACTGGAAAGTAACCGCCTTTTTTACCAGGACGGTGGCCCGTATTGCCGCCTTCAATCTCAGCAGACGATGACCAAGGAGCTTCTTCCGAATCAATCTTAACGAAACAACCCTTCATGTTGTCACCCCAACGGACGCCATCAAAAATAAAGAATTCAGGCTCTGGACCAAAGTAAGCCGTATCACCTAATCCAGTACCCTTTAAATAGGCTTCAGCGCGCTTTGCAATCGAGCGTGGATCACGATCGTAGCCTTTGCCATCGGATGGCTCGATGACGTCGCAGGTGATCACTAAAGTTGGCTCTTCATAGAAGGGATCGATGTAGGCCGCAGTTGGGTCTGGCATCAGCAACATGTCGGAGGCTTCAATACCCTTCCAGCCGGCAATCGAGGAGCCATCAAATGCATGACCGCTTTCAAATTTATCTTCATTGAAATGCGAGATGGGCACAGACGTGTGCTGCTCCTTACCTTTGGTATCTACAAAGCGAAAATCAACAAAGGTACACTCTTTTTCTTTAACCAACTTCATTACGTCCGCGACGGTTTTTGTCATGCAAATCTCCTCAATAAGTGAAACCAATTCTGTAATCGGTGGTATGCCCTGTTGGTACGCACAACAACTGATCGATGTATGCAATGTATCGAAAGCAAACCGCTTGAATTTCTATTATTGCACTAGTAAAGTGCCTAAAAAAGGGAATTACTCGGTTTTTTGCACTAAATTAGTGCTTAATTGGATCGTGAATGTCGTAATTTAAGGCTTGAGTCCCTTGGCGAAGAGCCTCCCAAGCCGGCTGCACCGTATCAGCGCTGCCTTTAACACCCAATTCAATATGCCGGCGAGCATAGACACCCCCTCGGACGGGATCCCCTACCGACGGCAAGCTAAAGACTTTGACGCCCTCAAAACGATGTTCAATCTCTTCCATTAACGGGGTTAGTCGCGATTCAATGCCTTCGGGAACAATAAAACTTTTCTCAAGCCAATTTTCTTGATGAAATAGATCGGCGTAGTAATGATCAAGGCACCACGCCATCATCGGCGCCGCCATCACTGGAAAGCCAGGGAAAAAATGGTGTTCCTGAATCCGAAATCCGGGAATTTGGTTATAGGGATTGGGAATGATTTCGCAGCCCACCGGAAACTCACCCATCTTAAAACGATGCTGATTCTCAGCAACAGAAAGGTCTGCCTTTGCCGCATCGCCGTCTGCCATTGTAATAATGCGATTAGTAATTAGCACCTTTGCTTCCGGATGCAATTCGATCTCTAAACCCAAAGCCTTGGCAGCACTCGCACGGGTATGGTCATCGGGAGTTGCACCAATACCGCCGGTGCTAAACACCACATCACCGCTAGCAAAGGTTTCTTTCAGGCATTGCACAATTTGGTCTGGGTCATCGCTCACATAACGGGCCCACGATAAAGTCAAGCCGCGCTCATTGAGTAATTCAATCATTTTGCTGAGGTGTTTGTCGCTGCGACGCCCAGACAATATTTCATCGCCAACTACGATTAAGCCAAAACGGCGCGGGGATTTGCTATCCATGACATTCACTTAGGAAGCCTCCATGTCAATCACAGCGTGCTCCACCTTCGGCGTTTTGGCCTCTTCCGTTGCACGCAATTCTTTGAGTGCGCCCAATAAGAAATGGGAAAACCAAAGTGCGGCAAAGACAAAGATAATGGAGTACACCCAAAGCGCTACAAAGCTAACAAAGGGAAACAAAACCAAAGCCAGTGCAGACGTTGCCCAAAAGAAGGTGGGTACTGCGCCCAGCATACCGGCTATAACACCCATGCCCAATAACTCCCAGCGATAGCGTTCGAGCAACATGTCGCGCTCTGCAGCGGTGGCATGTTTAAGTAAGACGTCATACGACATTAAGCGCATGGTTAGCCATCCCCATATCAAGGGGGGTAATATGGCCACCAATGGCGGAACCCACCATACCGGCAGAGTCAGCATAATCAAAGCCAAACAAATAAACGCAGACCAAATGGTGTAGAAAAAACTGCCGATCATGCCGCCCTTGCCTAACGCTTCGATACCCTGATACGTACCCTGCCGCGTCACACTGGCCACAATAGCAGGAACGGTTGAAAAAGCGATGTAGACCAGCAAGCTAGTTGCGATTAAAGGAATTAAGAGCATCACCAAAAACAAAGGGGCGACCCAGGCACGCGCTTCATCCAGGCCGACCCAGGTTAATACGGTTTGGATCCAGCTGGTAAAAATAGAGGTAGTTAGAAACACCCGAAGAATATCCAGCGCAGGCGACCATATCAACCAAATAGCAATACCCCACAGAATCGACACAATCAAAAAAGGCCGAAAACTCAGCCAAAGCATACGGGGATGCATCGTACCCACTACGGCTAAACCAAGAGAACGAAATACGTTTTGGGCACCTTGCATTGGCTTATCTTCGCCTCACGTTAAATAAATGAAGACAGGCGTGACGCAATCCTTGCCACTGCTGAGCCCAAATCGAATGCGAAACATGAACACCGCGCACTCCGGTGGGATAGACCGTATCTGGAAATACCGCTGTTTTAAAGAGCATATCCCACCACGGAAACAAAACACCGAAGTTGCAGCCGCCCAATACACCCGGCTTACCCCTTGCCTCATGACCGTAGCCAACGGCATGGTGCAGGCGATGGAACATTGGTGAAATCAAGAGGTAGCGCCCAATACCCAAGTGTATTTTTAGATTCGCATGCTGCCAACTTTCGATCAACTGACCGACGACAACCAAAAAGACAAACTGGCCTGGGGAGACGCCAAACAGTAAGGCAAAGAATGCAAAGACAAGTGCATGCATGATGTCATCGACAACGTGATTGCGGTCATCCGACCAGGCATTCATGGCCACTTGACTGTGGTGCAAGGTATGTAATTGCCACCACCACTGGAATCGATGGGAAGCGCGGTGATAGATATATTCGACAAAGTCCAGCATCACCAGGTAAATGCAAAAGCTCACTAGCGGAATAGTGGTTACGCCCGGCCACCAATCTTCAACATTGAGTCGCTCAAAGCGCCAGTCGTGCAAAACCGATTGCATCTGGAAAAAAAGCCCAGAGAATGCAAAGAAAATGAATACTTGAAAAAAGCCCAGTCGGTGAAAAAGCGTATAAGCCACATCGGGCCACTTGGCTGTTACGTGCGCACCTTGGTCCTCGGCAGGATTGACTCGCTCCCAGGTCCGTAAAACAAGCACAATAATGGTAATTTGCAGGACGCCCAACATAAACCACTCAACGCCATCGTAAGCGTCTTCAGCCAATCCAATCCAATTGAGTTGAAATAAAAGTGGCTCCACGACATGCCGATAGAGACTCTCGTGTACTTCGCCATACAAGCGGGCGATTCCGAAATCGGTATCGACGAGGCTCATGCTGGCCTTGCCTTTGCTGGACCTAAAGGCAGAACATCAAAGCAATAGCCTTTGCGTTTCCAGCCTTCAATGAGAGGTTCCAAAACGGCCGGAGCCCAAGCATCTTTGCGTGACCAAATACCCAAATGCGCCATCGTAATAGTGCCCGGCTTAACCGATCGCACGGCTTTTTCTAACAGGATTTGATTGGGGAATTTCTCCGAACTCAATTCATCGCCTAAAAATCCAGCAGGTGCCCAGCCAATGTGGCGATACCCACATTGCTCCGCCATGGCAATCAACCGAGGTGAGGTCTTGCCGCCAGCAGCACGCCAAATCGGATCCAAGGGTCGATTGCTGATCTCCTGAAAGCGGGTGTTCACCCGATTAATCTCCGCACAGACTTCAGCGCCATTCATGGATTTGACTTGATTTGCGTTGGCACCGAACTGCGGTTTCATTTGGACCCGTGCATCACCAGCTGAATTAGCTGGCACGTCTTTCACAAAGTAGACGTGATCATAGGTATGGCTACCAAACTGGTGCCCTTCTTTAACCCGATCTTGCCAAAAGGGTTTCCAGCTATCGTCTAAGGCGTAGTCGCCACGAACGGTTTTTTCATTGGCTAAAAAGAAAGTTGCTTTCACTTGTTGCCGATTCAAAATGGCAGCAACCGTTTCTGCTACTGCCATGTTGCCGGTATCAAACGTAAGGTAGATCGGCTTTTGACAGACCTTTGCCTGAGCGTAGCCCACTCCCAACAGAGAAGTTAGCGCCAGTGAGAGGCAAAGAAAGGGCCTAATTGAGAAGCGCATGCGCTGCATTACTCCCAAGGTGCTCGCGGGTGGAAGAAAATGCCGTGCGGTGATTTACCTACCGGAATCACACTCACTAATTTCATGGTTGGAACATCAATCACACCTGCTTTGCGTGCAAACCGAAAGGTGACCCACAATTGCTTGCCATCCGGTGTTAGCTCCATATCATCTGGTCCCGCTGGCAAGCCAGTGATATCGCCTACTTTTTCCAGGGTCTGCATATTAATCAGGGAAATGCTGGAAGTAATTCGATTGGTTACAAAAACGTGCTTGCGATCGCCCTGGGGTCGAAAGTTGTGAGCACCTTTGCCCGTAAAAATCTTTTTAACTTCGCGGCGGTTGCGCCAATCAAGTACTTGCACATAGTCGCCGCCAGTAATGCCAACCAAAAGGTATTGATCTCCCGGCGTCATCCAAAGTCCGGCCGGTGCTGGCCCGGTTGGTATCTTCCACAACAAGGTCTGATTTACCAAATCAATCACTGCGAGGTCGTTTGAATCCTGCATCGTCACAAACGCAAGCTTACTGTCCGCAGTAAATGCAATGTGGCTCGGTGTTTTGCCGACAGCAATCGTTTTAGCTAACTTTAAATCCGCACCATTCGCTGCATAAATGTCAACGCGATCCAAACGGTTTGCCGCAGAAATAAACCAGCGATTATCGGGAGAGTAACCAATGTGATACGGATCGATGATTTTTGGAATGCGTCCCGTTACCTCGCCCGTCAATGGATTCATCAAGGCAATGTCGTTTCCCACTGCATTCGCGACCAGTAAGGTTTTTTCATCTGGTGTCAACATGACGTGATGAGGCTCTTTACCGATGGGAATGGTTTTAGTAACCGTGCGGGTTTTCATATCAACCAGACTCACGCTAGCATCACCGGAATTCAGAACCACCGCTAAAGTAGGTTCGGTAGGAGTGGCAGCATGCACCAACCCCATCACAATGGCACTCGCCATAAAAACGAGTCCCGAGCGGTGGACGACTTGAAAAAAAGCGGGTGTATGCACGACTATGGCCTGTTTACAAATAAAAGTTGATCTAATGCCCCTATTGTAAGCAGTTTGTGGCTTAACGCAGGCTTGCAAGGACCTTTTCTAGGCGCTTTAAAGACATTGGGGTTGGGGTTTTGAGCTCTTGCGCAAACAGGGCCACACGGAGCTCCTCTAGTTGCCAACGAAAATCCCGTAAGCCCGGGTCATCCTGCATTGCATAAGACGAGCCCTTGGCGCCATGCAGGCGCTTTTGCCATGGCCTAGCGATGGACTCCCAGTCACGTTGGCACTGGGCATCCCGCGCTGGGCTCGTGCGCATCTTTTCAATGCGCAATGTAATTGCCTTTAGGTATCTTGGCAAATGTACCAGTTGCGCATAGGGAATTTCAAGCAGCATTTTCGGAAAAATGAGGCCCTGAATTTGCTCGGTCATATCCGCATGGGCAGCTTGCGATACCGCCTTTGCTTGTGCCATTTTTTTCTGCGTCTCGGCATGGGCCTCGAGCGCGGCCAAAGTATGGCGCGCAATTTCATGGGCAATCAAGGCTAAGCGTGGTTTGCCGCTGCTGACCCGCTCGGCAAAGTCCTCGGCATTGGCAGGCAATGGATCCTGCATAAAAGCGCGCTCCAATGCAAGCTGCAGTATCTGCTCAATGAATTGATCCACTTGGCCAATATTAATAAATAGTAAGCCAATTTCACGGGCGCCTGGCATCTGTTTTTGCAGAGCCTTTAGTGTATCTTTTTGACTAATCGCAAACAAACGGCGTAGGCCCTGCCAATGCACCTTACGCGCCTCAATCAGATCATCAAATACTTCGAGGTCTACTGCATCCCCCCGATCTACTAGGGCGGGATAGCCAAACAAGGTTTTATTTCCCTTTTGAATCTCCAGCGTCTCCGGCAAGGGACCAAAATCCCATTGACGATATCCGCCAATGGCTGCGGTGATGGGCGCATCGCTCGGAAGTGCACCTGTCTTTTTGCTATCCGCTTGCATAACTTCGGTTGCAACGGTTTCTTGTGCCACGGCCTGGAATGCAGTGCGAGCCTCTTGGCCATACTCGGCGCGCAAGCGCGATAAATTACGCTCAAGCTCGAGCTGACGCCCATGCTCATCAATTAATCGAAAGTTCATGGCGCAGTGGGCTGGCAATGCCTCGGGACGAAAGTCTGTCCGCTTAAATTCCAGACCCTTCTCTTTGCGCAAATCCGTAATTAAGGCATCCATATAATCGCCAAGGCCAAATTGCTTGGCATCGCTTACGCGCTGCATAAAGCCTTTGGCGTAATCGGGCAAGGGGACGCAATGACGCCGTAATTTTTGCGGCAGAGATTTAAGTAATAAGAGGGTTTTTTCCTCACACATACCGGGGACGAGCCACTCGCAGCGGCGGCCATCAATTTGATTCAGCACCGTCAATGGAATCACTAAGGTCACGCCATCTTTGATGCTACCCGGCTCAAAATGGTAAGTGAGGCTGAGGCTACTGCCCCCCATGTTCAAGGTCTTGGGATAGCGGTCAACGGTAATCCCAGCAGCCTCATGGCGCATTAAATCGGCCTTGTCTAAACGCAGACTTGCTTCTGCATCCGCGGTCTTTTGCAGCCACGCCTGCATACCAGATCGGCTGAGCACATCGCTCGGTAAGCGACTTTCATAAAAAGCAAATAGCAACTGCTCATCTACTAATACATCGGGGCGGCGGGAACGGTGCTCTAAGGCCTCAATCTCGCGTATTAATTTTCGGTTGTGCCAAAAAAAACCAAAGCAACTGGGGTAGGTTTTTTTACTAAGTGCCTCTAGCTCTTTTTCTTGGGCGACGGTTTCCATACGGCCAAATAGCTCAGCGCTAACCAAGGCCTGCTGAATAAAAAGCTGGCGGGCCTCCTGCGCATCATGCGGTGCAAAGCGTACCTTGCGACCATGGTAAATCGGCAGGCCATAGAGCGTTCCGCGCTCAAACGCCATGACCTCGCCCTGGCGGTTATCCCAAAATGGATCACTCAAGGATTTAAGCAAACGGTGTGCGGCTACCTTTTCAACCCATTGCGGCTCAATCTTGGCAATCGTGCGCGCATACAAGCGACTGGTCTCTTGCAACTCCCCTGCCAAAATCCACGCACTGGCTTTTTTCCCTAAGGTGGAGCCCGGCCAAATGTGGGGACGAATACCACGTGCGCCCAAATAAGCACCTGCATGCAGACCGCGCTCTTCCTCTTCTTTTTTGGCCACGTGACCCAGTAAGCCCGTTAATAAAGCCAAGTGAATTTGCTCGTAGCTTGCAGGCAGGCCATTTTCTTTCCAGCCCTTTTCACCCAGCATGGTGTGGAGCTGCCCATGCACATCACGCCACTCGCGTAAGCGCCGTGGCGACAAAAATTGGCTACGGCATTGGTTTTCAAGCTGGCGATTACTGTGCTTATGCGTTAAAGCATGGTGATACCAGTCCCAGAGTTTTACAAAACTCAAAAACTCGGACTTCTCGTCTTTAAAGAGGAGATGGGCTTGATCAGCCGCTCCGGCTTGATCCATGGGGCGCTCACGTGGATCTTGCGTAGCCAAGGCCGCGGCAATGATCGTCACTTCGCGCAAGGCATGATGCTCCCGCGCCGCAAGCAAGATTCGACCGATACGCGGATCTAGCGGCAAATCAGCCAGTGCCTTACCCGTACTGGTTAAGGTAAAGGTATTATTTTCCCCTTCGGTATCAATCGCGCCAAGCTCATCGAGCAATTGAATGCCGTCGGCTATTGCACGACCCAGTGGCCGATCAATGAATGGAAAGTCTTGAATCTTCGAGAGTCGCAATGCGCTCATCCGAAGCAGTACCGCTGCGAGTGAGCTACGCAGAATTTCAGGGTCGGTAAACCGTGGCCGCGCCTCAAAATCCGCTTGACTATAGAGGCGAATGCAAATGCCATCCGAAACCCGACCGCAGCGCCCTGCCCTTTGATTGGCAGCTGCTTGCGAAATCGGCTCGATTTGCAACTGCTCGACCTTATTGCGATACGAGTAACGCTTCACACGCGCTAAGCCGCTATCAATTACATAGCGAATATTGGGGACGGTTAATGACGTTTCGGCAACGTTGGTCGTCAAGATAATGCGGCGGCCATTACCCGGCTGAAAGACGCGTTCTTGCTCTGCAACCGACTGACGCGCAAACAGGGTTAATACATCCGGATGAAAACGGTTTTGCAAAATCGAATCTTTTCGTAAGGTTTCAGCGCAATCCCGAATCTCCCGCTCGCCTGGCAAAAAAACCAGCACATCACCTGAGCCAGAAGCGCCTTCGCGCCAAGCATGCGTTATCGCCTGTGCAACTGCATCCGACAAATCCATCACTTCTTTTTTTGCATCGAGCTCGAGTGGTACATAGCGTTGCTCTACTGGAAACAATCGTCCGCTGACTTCAATCACCGGTACCGCTTTAGAGCCGATCGTAAAGTGCTGAGAAAAACGCTGCGCATCAATCGTTGCTGAGGTAATGATGATCTTGAGATCGGGGCGCTTGGGCAAGAGTTGACGCAGGTAGCCCAATAAAAAATCGATGTTGAGACTGCGCTCATGCGCCTCGTCGATGATCAAGGTGTCATAGGACTTCAATAAGGGATCCCGCTGGGTCTGTGCAAGCAAGATTCCGTCTGTCATGAGTTTGATCGAGGCACTGGCGGTCGTCTTGTCCGCAAAGCGGATTTGGTAACCCACATCCTGACCCATCGGCGTTCCGAGCTCATGGGCGATGCGTTTGGCGGTTGCCGTAGCGGCGATCCGGCGCGGCTGGGTATGGCCAATCAAGCGGCCACCATTCATGGTTCCGCGGCCAAGCTCCAAACAAATCTTGGGCAATTGCGTGGTTTTACCCGAACCAGTCTCGCCACACACAATCACCACTTGGTTGGAGCGCAGCGCCTCCATAATGACTTCGCGCTGACCCGAGACCGGCAATTCTTCCGGAAAGGTGATGGCGATTCGCTTAGCGCCAACATTAATTGTGTTGGAAGCAGGCACAGCATCGGATTTTGGTTGGTTTATCGGCGTCATCACCCTATAATTTTCTCACTATGGCAGCTAGCACACCGAACTCCTCCACAAAACCCCTCCCTGAGAGCGAAACTCCGGGCAACTTCCCTTTTGTGGGTTGGCTCAGGGACGTCGCCCCCTACATTCATAGCTTTAGAGAAAAGACCTTTGTCATCGCCTTTGCGGGTGAGCTGGTTCAAGAAATTGGCTTAGAACGGATTATTGAAGACATTGCCATGCTGCACGCCATGGGCATGCGGATTGTCTTGGTTCATGGCATCCGTCCGCAGATTGAAGAGCAGCTGACGCTGCGCCAGATTAAGAGCCAGTTTGGGCAGGGCCATATGAATGGCTACCGCATTACGGATGCCGCCGCACTCGAGTGCGTGAAAGAAGCCGCTGGTGAACTGCGCCTGGATATTGAGGCTGCGTTTAGTCGCGGCTTGCCTAATACCCCAATGGCGGGATCGCGTATTTCAGTAATCTCAGGCAACTTCATTACGGCCATGCCATTTGGCGTAGTCGATGGTGTGGACTTTATTCATACGGGCCTCGTACGCAAAGTGGACTCGGTCTCGATTAAGCTCTCGCTCGATAGCAATAAGATCGTCTTGCTCTCGCCATTGGGCTTTTCGCCAACGGGACAGGCATTCAATCTATCTTTTGAGGATGTTGCTGCTTCAACTGCTGCTGCCCTCAAGGCAGATAAGATTCTGTTCTTAACACCCTATCCTGGACTCCACGACGAAGAAGGCGACCTCATTACGGAACTGTCCTTGGCGCAAATGCAAGAGTACGTTACCAGCCACCCAGAAATTCCAGCCGGCATGAAAACCTTACTCACTTTGTCGGGAAGAGCCATTAAGGCTGGCGTTGGCCGTGTGCACTTTTTGCCCTGCAACCGGGACGGCGCTTTACTCGAAGAACTCTTTACCCACGATGGTGTTGGTATGATGCTCGCCTCCTCCGGCATTGAAAATTTGCGTGAAGCAAATCAAGATGATGTGGGCGGCATTTTGCAGTTAACCATGCCCCTTGAAGAAGAAGGAATACTCGCTGCCCGCGGCCAAGATGTGATTGAACGCGATATCGATCGTTTCTCCGTGATCGAGCACGATCGGGTCTTATTCGGTTGCGCCGCTCTATTCCCTTTCCCCAACGGCATCGGCGAGCTCGCCTGCTTGGTAGTTGATCCAGACGTGCAAGGCTCCGGCGACGGCGAGCGTTTGCTAATGCGCATTGAAGCCAGGGCAAAAAAAGAAGGTATTAAAAAACTATTTGTCCTGACGACCCGCACCGAACATTGGTTTTTGAAGCGCGGCTTCATGCGGTCCAGCGTGGACGATTTGCCTGAAGAGCGTAAGCAAATTTACAACTGGGATCGTAAATCGATGGTCTTGACCAAAAACTTGACATAATGCAAGTTCGATTAAGTATTCACTGATTGCATTTAGAAAGGTTTACACAATGGCACGGATGGTTCAATGTATCAAGCTCAACAAAGAAGCCGAAGGAATGGACTTTGCACCACTACCGGGTGATCTGGGTAAAAAACTCTGGCAGGAAGTCTCGAAAGAGGCTTGGGCTGGCTGGTTAAAGCATCAAACCATGTTGATCAATGAGAACCGCCTCAATATGGCCGATCCTAGAGCCCGCCAGTACCTCTTAAAGCAAGTGGAAAAATACTTCTACGAAGGTGGCGCCGATGCCGCTACAGGCTACGTACCACCCAGCGAATAAATCGCTTTGCCTGAAATACAAAAAAGGACCACTCAGGTCCTTTTTTATTAGGCCATCCTCGCTCAAGCAAAATCGACGCGATTCACTCCAGTAGCGCTTCCAACAAAAAGTACATTCGCTTTTTGGCGCGCAAATAAGCCAACCGTAATGACCCCTGGTATCTGGTTGATCTCGAATTCCAAGGCAACTGGGTCGCTAATGGCAAGGCCGGCTACATCGACAATCCAGCCGCCATTGTCGGTCACAAAAGGATCGGAAGTGCCTGCCATCAGACGCAATCGAGGACTTCCTCCTATTGTCTGCATGGCTCTGGACACCGATGCTTCTGCAAGAGGGATAACTTCTAGCGGTAATGGAAAATTACCTAAGGTAGCTACTTGCTTTGAATCATCGCAAATGCAAATGAACTGTTTTGCGAGGGACGCCACAATCTTCTCGCGCGTTAGCGCCCCACCGCCGCCTTTGATCATGTGACCGCTGGGGTTAATCTCATCGGCACCATCGACGTAAGCAGGCAGAGTCTGAACCTGATTGGCATCGATGACATAAAAGCCGTGCTTTAGCAATCGCTGCGTGCTGGCAACGGAACTTGATACCACCCCGGAAAAGTGCGCTTTATAAGGGGCTAGCACATCGATAAACCAGTTGGCAGTAGAGCCTGTACCAATGCCCAAGACCTGACCGGGGGCCAGTGCCAATACCGCATCGCGCGCCGCTTCCGCCACTAGGCGTTTTAGTTGATCTTGATCCATAGGAGGCCTATCTCAGATTCATTTATGCTACTCACTGTATGACACTATAACGGTGTCCCATTTTGGATTAGAAACAGGCATACCCATGACGACCGCAAATACGGCTTTAGACCAGTTAAAAGCCCTTACGACCGTAGTAGCCGATACCGGCGATTTTGAGCGGATGAAGCAGTTTGCGCCGCAGGATGCCACTACCAACCCGTCCCTGATTTTAAAAGCGGTACAGCAGCAAAGCTACCAGCAGTTAGTACAGGCAGTGAAGTCCGCCAATCCGCAAGCCACTGTAGCGGCCCTGATGGATCGCATCTTGATTGCCTTTGGTTTAGAGATTCTGAACATCGTACCCGGCAGGGTCTCTACCGAGGTCGATGCGCGCTTGTCATTTGACACCCCAGCAACCATCGCAAAAGCTAAGGAATTAATTGCTCTGTATGCGGCCCACGGTATTGATCGCAATCGCGTCTTAATCAAACTCGCCAGTACGTGGGAAGGCATCGAGGCCGCAAAAGTACTGGAAGCCGAAGGCATTCATTGCAATATGACTTTGTTATTTTCGTTAGTGCAGGCGGCGGCCTGCGGCAAAGCGAAAGCACAACTGATATCGCCCTTTGTGGGCCGGATCACCGATTGGAATAAGGCCAAGCTTGGAAATAACTGGAATGATGCCCGGCATGGCGGGCAGCACGATCCAGGTGTGCAATCCGTTAAAGGAATCTTCCATTACTACAAACACTTTGGTGTTGCTACGGAGATCATGGGTGCTAGCTTTCGGAACACTAATCAGATCATGCAATTGGCCGGCTGTGATTTGCTGACCATTAGCCCAGAATTACTTGCTGAACTGCAAAGCAGTTCTGAAGCGGTCATTCGAAAGCTTGACCCCAAAGCCACTCAGGGCAAAGAGATGAAAGAGCTGACTGTTACTGAATCAGCTTTTCGCTTGCAACTCAATGACGATGCCATGGCGACTGAAAAGCTCGCCGAGGGCATACGGGCTTTCTGCAGCGATATTGTTAAATTAGAAGCCCTGCTAAAAAACTAGCTCAGCAATGGCTTTAGTTCTCGAAGGGCTCAAGCCGGTGAGCGCTAGTATCAATATATGCGAGGATTACACTGCCTGCTATTAAACGTCGCTTTTTTTGGAAAAAGTATTTTTTATTTAGCTCTAGCTAATTTAATTTTCAAGCTAAGGTTGCGCAAGGGCAAAAATTAGTATATATTAACTATATATATTTAGGAGATGCCTTGATGAAAACTGTAAACGATAACTTACTAGTAAAGTTCCGCTCCAAGGACACACAATTTGGCGTGACCAGAACAACGGTTAAGGCAATAGCAAAAGAGCTGGATGTGAATGAAACGCAAGTGATCCACATGGCCCTATCGAAGTTCGCTACCGATGTTTTGCCTGCCTATACCCCTGATGATGGACCCTTAACTGCAAAACAAGTTTTAGCATTACGTAAGGATGCAGCCAAGCGCTTACCAAAAGGCAAAGTTCTTTTGCGTGACAAATTGTTTGCATGAGTCAGAAATGGAAGCTCCCCGCTCCCGGTGATATTGTTTGGTGCTTGTTTCCTGAAGTTCCCAACATTGAGCCGGGACCAAAGCCACGTCCAGCTATTGTCATTGGTATAGAGAGTCGGGATGATGGCGATCAAGTCAGCGTGGTGTACGGCACTTCCCAGCATCTAACGCGTCTAAAAACGGGTGAAGTAGCAATCACTCAAGCGAAACACCCAGCTGCCTTTGCGCTAGCTGGATTAGCATACGATACGAAGTTTGACTTCAGGGTGATTGTGGACCTGCCGTGGTCAGAGCGTTACTTTAAGGTACCCATTCGAAATACGCATGGAAATACCCCCAAGATGGGAACATTGCATGCAACCGTTCTCCGAGCAGTTGAGGCGGCATACCGTGCAGCATCATCTCGCTAGATTGACCTGTTCGCCTCTCAATTTCCAGACGAACAGCTCAATCCCTCACAGCAACATTAATGAAAAAATCAGGACTTAATTAAGCCGCAAGCGATACGTGGTCCAGAATTTCCGGCAGGCTGTGATTTGTAATCGTCCGGGTCACGGTGAATCACTACCGACTTGCCAAGAATTCCGTTTGAACCTGTATTCACGGCAAAGCCATTTAGCTTAGCGGTGTAGCTTGCATTACCAGCTGCATCGGCCTTAATGTTCGGCATATCGCCTGCGTGGTGCGCGCCACTGCCCGGCAATCCATGCGCTTTACCATCCGGGTTGAAATGACCACCAGCACTGGTCGCATCGGCAGACGAACAATCGCCTTTTTCATGAACATGAAAACCATGCTCTGAATTTGGCTTTAATCCAGTAAATTTACCGCTGACCAAGACATCCTTACCTTGTGAAACAAAATTCACTTCGCCAGTCGTTTTAGATCCTGAGCGCGACTCTAAATTGGCCGATGCTTTTTGCCCTGAGCCCTGCTCCATCCCTTGACATCCAACTAAGACGCCGGCAGTAATGAGTAAGCCACTAATGACGCTAATTCTTCCTATATTATTTTTAATCATGTGATTCACCGTTTGAGTTATGCCAATTATCAAAATACCCCAACTTCATGATGACAGGGTTTAATTCAATTGGGTAGGCATACTCAAAAAAATAAACGCAGCCCGAGATTGCTGTAGTGCAATATATCAAATAGATTAAAGCTTTTAAGTAGCAGAGCGCTGACGCAATGCCTCATACAAGCAAACGCCGCTCGCCACCGAAACATTGAGGCTTTCCACCACACCGTGCATCGGAATGCGCACCAACTGATCGCAATGCTCGCGCGTTAATCGCCGCAT
>CAWUTW010000134.1:0-4433 GCA_963925585.1 uncultured Polynucleobacter sp.
ACCGACGAGCCAGGGCATGAAGGATGCATTTTCGACCGGATCCCAAAACCACCAGCCGCCCCAACCCAATTCGTAATACGCCCAGGCGCTACCCAGTGCAATGCCAATCGTTAAGAAGCACCATGCTGAGGTGACCCAAGGTCGTGACCACCTTGCCCATGCCGCATCCAGCCTGCCAGAGAGTAGTGCTGCAATCGCAAACGCAAAGGCAACTGCAGACCCAACGTAGCCCATGTATAAAAAGGGCGGATGAATAATCATGCCAGGATCTTGCAGTAGGGGATTGAGGTCTTTGCCTTCCAGTGCTGCCGGCATCATCCGATCCAGTGGATTGGATGTGAGCAAGGTAAACAAGAGCACACCGATATTCAAGAGGCCAAGCACGCCGAGGATGCGCGAAATCATTTTGATTGGTAGGTGCTTTGAAAAAATAGCAACTGCAAGCGTCCAGCCAGCCATCATGAAGCACCACAATAAAATTGAGCCCTCATGGCTGCCCCACGAAGCCCCAATCCGATACATCAAGGGAAGCGCAGAGTTGGAGTTTTGTGCCACGTTGAGCACACTAAAATCGTTATTGATAAATGAGATAACTAGGCAGACATATGCGAAGGTCACCCACAAAAAGAGCGCAATGGCTGAGGGCCTGGCTAAATTCATCAGGGCAGGTTGGTTGGTTTGCGCGCCAATCAGCGGGGCAATGCCCAAGACCATCGCAGTCATCAATGCCAGAATTAAAGCAACTTGGCCAATTTCAGGAATCATGGTTTTTTCGCTTTAGCTAAGGCGTCTGCCGCTTCGGGCGGCATGTAGTTTTCATCGTGTTTGGCCAAAACTTGGCTTGCAGTAAAAGAGCCTGTGGAATTAAGGCGACCCTCGGCCACAACCCCTTTGCCTTCTTTAAACAAATCGGGCAATAAACCCTCATAACTCACTTCAATGCGGTGTGCAAAATCAGTTACTACAAAGCTTACTTTGAGTCCGCCCGCATCCCGCTTGATGGAATTTTCTTCAACCATGCCACCAACCCGAAATGCGCGGTCTTTCGGCGCCTCATTGGCCGCAATTTGACTCGGACTGTAGAAGAACACCAAATTGCTTTGGAAGGTCTGAAATACCATATAAGTGGCAAATGCAATGCACGTTACGCCACCAAGGATTGCCAGACCGCGTTTTGTGCGGGGTTTCATAAGTCCTTATTTTGCCTAATTTTTTTCAGTGGCGTACGACTCATCCCGAATGCTTGATTCGGTTAGGCGACGCTGCCGGCGGATCTGCCTGATTTCAATGGCAAAAACAAGGGCAGTAACCGCGAAGGACCCCCATACAAAGAAGCCGTGGCCGCCCATTTGCAGAAAATCACTAAGGCTATTCCAGTAAATCATTTCACTGCCTCCTGCGCCCATGCAGTATGGCGCTCTCGCTCCAAAATGAGGGTACGGCAGCGGTAGAAACTCAATGCAAAAGAATAAGCCCAAAACGCCACCGTCATGATGAGCATGCCGGTCAGCATTTGGGTCGCCATGGTGGGGGCTTTGGTCAGGCTAACGGAGGCGCCTTGGTGTAAGGTATTCCACCATTTCACTGAAAAGTAGATGATCGGAATATTCACCACGCCAACGATTGCCAACACAGCGGCGCTGCGATCGGCCTTGCGCGTATCTTCTATCGATGCGTGGAGTGATAAGAATCCCAGGTACAAGAAAAGCAAAATGAGCTCTGAGGTCAGGCGTGCATCCCATACCCAATAGGTGCCCCACGTCGGCTTTCCCCACAGGGATCCGGTCCACAAGGCAATGAAGGTCATGAGAGCACCGGTTGGTGCCAAAGCCAGCGCAAACATGCTAGCCAGGCGCGCATTAAAAATGAGCCCAATTGCTGCCCAGAATGCCACCGCTAAGTAAATGATCATCGACATCCATGCGGCAGGCACATGGATAAAAATAATGCGATAGGACTCGCCTTGTTGGTGATCACTTGGCGCAATCAAAAGACCAATGATTAAACCAATGATCGTAGCAATCACGGCAATCGCTACGCAATACGGAATTAGCGTGCCAGATAAGGCATAAAAGCGTTGCGGCGCAGCGTACTTAAACCAATTGATGCTAGAGGAGAACACAGGAAATAGTCTTTATTTAAAGGTAGTTAGAGCATGCGTTAGTGTGCCTGATTTTAGCTTAGCCGGCTTATTCCACAGCGATTCGTAGGCTAGCTGCGGTAGCAATGGGAGCAAAAAACAGGGCAATCGCCAGCATCGCACCCAAGAGGTAAAAATGACCATCGACTGGCAAGCCAGCGTGATGGGCATCGACTGCGCCGGCCCCAAAAATAAGGACGGGTATGACCAGCGGCAAAACCAGCAAAGACAGCAACATACCGCCGCCTCGTGTTGCCAAGGTTAAGGCTGCGCCGATCGAGCCAATTAAGCTTAGCAAGGGTGTGCCAATGAGGAGCGAGAGCAGCAAAATACCCATGCTTTGGCTATCCAGATTAAATTGGATGGCCAAAATGGGGGAGGCGATGGTGAGTATTAGCCCAGAGCTAATCCAGTGCGCTGCTGTTTTCGACAGTACCGCCAGTGGCAATGGAATAGAAGTCAACACCAATTGATCGAGGGTGCCATCTTGGAAGTCATCTGCAAACAAGCGCCCCAGCGACAGCATTGCTGCTAATAAGGCTGCGATCCACAGCATCCCCGGCGCAATTTTGGCGAGCAGTGTTGGTTCCGGTCCAATACCCAAGGGAAATAAACTGGCTACCACGATAAAGAAAAACAAGGCGGATAAGCTATCGTTTTTGCGACGCAGAGCCAGACTAAGATCACGTCGCACAATGGCGAGCATCACTTTTGGGATGGATAGGTGCGCGCTCATAAGTTCACTCGAACGACGCGGTCGATCTGATCGAGGGCAACCGCTTGGTGACTACTTAAGGCGACCATGCCACCGCGAGTTAAATGCCCCTGAATTAATGCTTGCAGCGCTTCATTGGCATCCTGATCCAGTGCATTGAATGGCTCGTCGAGTAACCACAGCGGCTTGTCTTTTACCAACTGCAGGCGGGCCAATGCAACCCGTTGCTTTTGCCCTTGTGAGAAGGTTCGCGCTAACTTACTGGCCAGGTGACCCAAGTCCGAGCTAACTAAGGCGTCGCGTGCCATGCTGCTGGTAATCGCATCGCCGCTGAGACTCCCCGCCGCGATGATGTTTTCTTCGGCACTGAGATCGCCTTTAAGCGCTGGAGTGTGGCCCAAGTAAATCAGTTGCGTATGAAAAAAATCACGATCTGCATGAATTACGTTTGCTCCCCACTGAATGCTCCCCATACTGGGTGTTAATAGGCCGCAGAGCATACGCAATAAACTTGATTTGCCGGCGCCGTTGCTGCCGGTGATGCGCAAGAGATGGCCGGGTTCGAGCACAACCGAAAGATCAGTAAATAGGGTTTTGCCGCCCCGCATGCAGGCTAGGTTTTGCAAATGCAGGGCAGAGGGATTCATGGCAGGCACATTACTCATTATTCGGTAGACTACCTAAGAGTAGCAGTTGGCGTGTGAACTGACCGCTATCGCTGTCACGCATCGACCAAAGATCGAGCTGCATGGATGGGCTGTAAGGGTCAATGTAGGTACCATCTCGCCGCAGCTCGTAATGCAAATGGGGTCCGCTGGATCGACCAGTGGAACCGACGTAACCGATTTCAAGGCCGCGACGTACATCGTTCCCAACGCTGAGTTCAACGTTGTAGTTACTCAAATGGGCGTAGTACGTGCGGTAATTGCCTGGATGCTCAACAATAATCAGATTGCCAAATGCCCCGTTGTAACCGAGGTAAGCAATTTTGCCGTTGGCAACGCTGAATACAGGGGTTCCGGTTGGGGCTGCATAATCAATACCCATATGGGTACGCCAGCGCTGTACTGTCGCAGGCACCTCACCTGCCTGCTTGGCGGGTACTTTGGCGCGACCAGCGCGTACGCTACCCACGCCCCGTGATATGCGGCGATAACTTAGCGGATTAGTCCAGAAGGAGCGCTCAATCGACTCACCTGATGCGGTAAAAAAACCACCTGGAATGCCATAGCGATCAACCCAAAATGCGCTTACCAGCGCCTCTTGACTCAGGGTGTTGATAATTTCAACGGCCCAGATTTGAGCCCAGCGATCACGATCACCAAAATCCACAATCAATCGAACCTGGTTGGCATCAATCGCAGCAGTTGAACTATCTTCGGGATAGAGTTGTTTAACGATCGAGTTCAGTTCCCAGACTAGCTCGACTGGCAACACATCACCCACTTTTTTGGCGTCATACAAGACATCCGATAGGGATAGCTCTACCTCAACTAGGTTAGGCGACTGGGACTGCAGGCGATCCTCTTGGATTAAGAATCCGCCAAAGGCCGATGGGGTGAAGGTCAGAATTTGGGT
>CAWUTW010000135.1:0-5554 GCA_963925585.1 uncultured Polynucleobacter sp.
AATAGAAAATTTACCTCCTGCATTTGGGTATTTGGAGGATGTTTTTTTTCGTTTGCAGCGCGCAGCGCGCTCAAGTAAAAAACGCATTGCTGACGTTGAACGGCAACACCAGCGCTTTATCGAGGCCTTTCAGGCTTCGCCTAATGGCATCGTGATGCTGGACAACCAAGACCAAATTGAGTGGTGCAACTCAATTGCGGAGGGTTTCTTCGGCTTAAATTTTAAGCGTGATGTCTTACAGCGTATTAACTACATCCTACGTAACCCGGAATTCGTTCAATACCTCAGCGCCCGTCGATTTGAAGAGCCCCTATTAATTGAAAAAATGGGATCTGCTTCAAATTTGAGCCTGCTATTACAAATTTTCCCCTTTGCCGAAAATCACCGTTTACTGCTAGCACAGGATGTTACTGATTTACGTAAAGCAGAAGCAATGCGGCGTGACTTTGTGGCCAATGTATCGCATGAAATGCGCACACCGCTCACCGTGATGATGGGTTTTTTGGAAACCATGCAAAGTCTAGAGCTTGAGCCAAAGCAGAAAAAAGAATACCTTGAGCTGATGATGTTCCAAGGCATTCGAATGAAGAGTCTGGTAGAGGATTTGTTGACACTTGCCAATTTAGAATCGAATGCATTACCAGCGCCTACCAAACTAATCGTCGTTTCTGGATCGGTTTTTGCGTTCTTGCGAGGTGATGCTGATGCGTTGTCGCAAGGGCGACATACCTTCCGCTTTGAATGCGATGCGACAGCGGGTCTTTTGGGTGATGAGCAAGAAATCTTATCTGCATTTGGTAATTTAATCTCGAATGCCATTCGGTATACGCCAGATGGCGGCGAGATTACGATTCGGTGGGATAGAGACATAAAGGGGCGGGGTATTTTTTCGGTGCGCGATACTGGCCCTGGAATAAGCGCAGAGCACTTACCGCGACTTACCGAACGCTTTTATCGAGTAGACCGCAGTCGCTCACGGGATACGGGCGGTACTGGCTTGGGCTTGGCCATTGTGAAACACATTGCAAGCCGCCATCAAGCTCAGCTTTCCATTGAGAGCATGGTTGGCATCGGCAGCCAATTTACTTTGGTTTTCCCTGCTGAGCGAATTGCTGAACTAATTCCATCTGCCCAATAAACGGTATTTGATTGGCGCGCGGCTTTAGCAGCACATAGCTTCCATCCGAATTCATTTTCCATGCCGTTGCATTGTCTTTTAAAAGCACTTTGAGGCCTTCATTGATCACGCGCTGCTTCAATTTTTGATCTTTGACTGGAAACGCCACTTCTACACGCCGTAGTAAATTGCGGTCCATCCAATCTGCGCTGGATAGATACACCACATCTTCTCCGCCTGCGTAGAAATAATAAATGCGGTGGTGCTCTAAAAACCGACCTATGATCGATCGTACGATAATATTCTCCGATAGTCCTTTAACGCCCGGCTGCAGTGCGCAAACGCCGCGTACAATTAGCTGAATTTTGACGCCAGCTTGTGATGCTTTATACAATTCTGCAATGATGGTTGGCTCAAGTAGGGCATTCATTTTGGCAATGATGAGGGCCTTTTTTCCGGCTTTGGCGGCTTTTGCTTCGGCACGGATGTGTGCAATTAGTTCATCCAGCAGGGTAAAGGGTGATTCCCATAGCTCACGGGTTTCCAGGTGCAAGGCTGTGCCAGTGAGCTGCTGAAAGACAAGGTGCACATCGTTGGTAATCGACTCATCGCAGGTCATGAGGCCAAAATCGCTATAGAGCTTGGCTGTTTTTGGATGGTAGTTGCCGGTACCCAAATGCACATATCGAACCAGTTGCGCCTTATTTTTCTTGCTCGCAATTTTCTCCCGCCGAACTACCAATAGCATTTTGGCATGGCACTTATGCCCAACCACGCCATACACCACCTGAGCACCAACACTCTCTAATTTAGCCGCCCAATTTATATTGGTTTGCTCGTCAAAACGAGCCAATAACTCGAGCACAACCGTAACCTCTTTGCCGTTTCGTGCCGCTTGAATTAAGGCATCCATTACTGGGGAATCATCCCCTGTGCGGTATACCGTTTGTTTAATGGCCAGCACATCTGGATCATTTGCAGCTTCGCGTAATAATTGCAATACGGGCTCAAAGCTCTCATAGGGGTGGTGCAGCAAGATATCGCCTTGGCGGATTTTTTCAATGATTGAATCGTCTGGATCGGTCGAATCTTGTTGGCCCGGTTTGGTAAAGCCATGTAACGATTTAGGACGGTATAGGGCAAATTTGAGTTCGGGCTTGTCGACCAGATCAGGTACCTGAGATAGGCGGAGTAAATTCACTGGCCCATCTACCCGATAGCAGTCTTGCGGCTGCAGACCATTTTCCTTAAGCAATCGCTCTACTAGGGCATGGGGCGTATCGATCGATGTTTCTAGACGTACGGCATCCCCCAGGTGGCGGGTTGGTAATTCACCTTGTAGGGCTTTGCGTAGATCGGTGACGTCATCATCTGAAACAAATAACTCAGAATTGCGGGTCACACGAAAGGGATGGCACTCCAAAATACGGAGACCAGGAAATAAATCGCCTACAAATTTTTGCACGAAGGAAGACAGCATGACAAAACTGTCATCGATCTTAGCTAGGCGTTTTGGCATTCGCAATACGCGTGGTAAGGAGCGTGGTGCCTGTACCACTGCAAGGCCAGCACGCCTACCAAAGGCATCTTTGCCGTCGAGCGCAACAATGAAATTGAGGCTTTTATTAGCGACCTTGGGAAACGGATGGGCTGGATCAAGAGCAATCGGTGTCAGTAGCGGTAGCAACTCGGTTCGAAAAATTCCATAGGCCCATTTTTCTTGCTCTGGGGTCCAGCCTGAGGCATGAATGAATAAAATGCCGTGTCGATCGAGTTCGGGGTTGATGGTGTTTTTAAAGACAGCGTATTGGCGCATTACTAGGGCGTTCGCATACTCTGTTACTTTGTCATATACGTCTTGTATGCGCAGACCATCGGCTTCAATTTTGTTGGGCTCCGATAAGAGCTGTTCTTTCAGACCAGCAACGCGCACCTCAAAAAATTCATCTAAATTACTAGAAAATATTCCTAAAAAACGCAAGCGCTCTAATAGCGGGTTATGGGGATCTTCCGCTTGCGCTAATACTCGGGAATTAAATTCCAAAATGCCGATTTCTCGATTTAGAATGGGGATGGGTAGCATATTCATCAAGGTCAAAGACGTAATTCTCTCTTATATTTAATGAATGTGTCATTTTTATTTCATACAATTAGCACATTGATTTACTGGTTTTCTGCCTTTTTAAAAGTGAATGCGGTTTGAAAAAAAATAGTGATGCACCTCAGGAAGACGCCTATGTTGCTGCAGTTGACCTAGGCTCGAATAGCTTTCGGATGTTGATTGCGCAGGTTGTTAATACGCCATCGGGCATGCAGCTCCGGCCAATTGACACCCTCAGGGAGTCGGTACGGATTGCTGCCGGCCTCACGGACAAGAAGTTATTGGGTCACGAAGCCTACGAGCGAGGTATATCGGCCATTGGACGCTTTGGCGAGCGTTTAAGGGGCTTTGATTTGGCCCAGGTTCGGGCGGTGGCGACCAATACCCTTAGGGTTGCGCGTAATTCAGCGGATTTTATACAGGATGCCGAAAAGGCCTTGGGCTTCCCGATTGAGGTGATTGCAGGGGTTGAGGAGGCGCGCCTGATTTATATAGGGGCCGCCCATGAGGTATCGCCGGTTCAAGGCAATCGACTGGTGGTCGATATTGGCGGCGGGTCAACCGAGCTGATCATCGGTGAGGGCTACAAGCCCCAACTGATGGAGAGCCTCTACATCGGCTGCGTTTCCCATAGCATGCGTTTTTTTCCCAAAGGGGAGATTGATGCCCATGCGTTCAAAGAGGCCGAGCTCACCGCACGTCGTGAAATCCAAGTGATTGCAGAGCCGTTTGTAAAGCAAGGTTGGAAGCAGGCGATTGGATCATCTGGTACTGCGCGCGCTTTAGCCGACATCATTGTCCAAATGGGCTATGGCGACGCTCCTAAAGGCTTTATTACCAAGCCTGCTTTGAAGGCAATGAAACACGATTTACTGCGTTATGAGAACACCAGTCAGATTGCTGTGCCGGGCCTGAAAGACGATCGACGCGTTGTCTGGCCGGGTGGCTTGGCAATCATGCTGGCCGTGTTTGAGGAGCTTGGGATTGAGTTAATGGAAGTCACCGATGCGGCGCTACGGGTTGGGGTTTTATATGATCTACTGGGACGCTCACAGCACCACGATATGCGTTTTGTGACGGTAGAGCAGTTTATGGGCCGGTATTCGGTTGATCGGCAGCAGGCCAAGCGGGTGGGCAATTTAGCGAGTAATTTCTTATCGCAGTTGCCTGTCTTGGATACAGAAGCCAGAATGAATAACTTAGTCTTAATTGAGTGGGCCGCCAACCTACATGAGATTGGCTTATCAATTTCCCACAATAGCTATCACAAGCACTCAGCGTATATCGCTGGCAATGCAGACATGCCCGGGTTTTCAAAAAACGATCAGCTGCGCCTAGCTACCTTGCTCGTCGGTCACACCGGTAAGCTTGGAAAGCTTGCCAGCAATACCCAATTTTTAGATTGGCGCATGCTGTTTGCTTTGCGTCTGGCGCAATTGCTTTGCCGTGGTCGAACTGATTCCCAATTACCCGAAGTGAGCGTCGGTGAGTCTGGCGCAGGTTTCACGGTCAGTATTAAACAGAGTTGGTTAGAAAACCACCCACTGACTGAATTTAGCCTGCGCAAAGAGGCCGCAGAGTGGGAGCGGATTGGCCGGCCCTATCAAATCGAACTAATCTGATTTAGTTTAGCTCTTGCCGTACCCAGTTTATTTCCCTAAAAAATGCTTGGCGTAGCGCGGATTGATTTCTGATAAGCGCAACATCGTTAAAAGGTCAGCGGTATTAAAGTCGGGATCCCAAGCGGGCGCGCTGCAAATTTTTGCTCCCAGCTTTAGGTAACCCTTTATCAATGGCGGCGCCTCAACCTCGAGTCCGCCATTTAGGCGAGCGAGTGGCAATGGTACTTTTGGAAAGCCGTGGCATTCAATTGGCGCAACTTGATCGGCACTCAGGCCGTTATAGAGGCTAGCAGCAAAGTGGCCGCCATCCGACATCGGAATACTTGCGCAGCCCAACATGATTTCATAATTGTTTTTTAGCATATATTCAGCCAGACCGCTCCACAGGGCCATGATGACTGCGCCCGAACGGTAGTCCTGATGCACACAAGAACGGCCCACTTCAACCATCTTGGGGCGTAAATGCTGTAAACGGGAAAGATCAAATTCGGAATCTGAATAGAGCTTACCAATTTCTTGAGCCTTGTGGGGTGGTAAAACACGGTAAGTACCCACTACCCGTAAGGTGTCTTGATCGCGAATAATCAGGTGGTCGCAATAGGCATCGAATTCATCAATGTCCAAACCTTCAGCATGGCTTGCTAAATTGGCGCCCATCTCTTCTGCAAATACTTTAAAACGCAAGCGCTGCGCCTCTTGAATTTCTCCGGCATC
>CAWUTW010000136.1:0-5677 GCA_963925585.1 uncultured Polynucleobacter sp.
ATGGCGCTCAATCTACATTCGCGGATTGCCAGCCGCGTGCTCTTGCAAATGGCGGAATCGACTTACCGGCAGGAGGAGGATTTGTATCGCTTGGCCCATGGCCTGGCGTGGGAAGAATGGTTTAGCCATACGCAAACCTTGCGGGTTGATATTACGGCGCATCGCTCACCACTGAAGAGCTTGAACTTTGCGACCTTAAAAATTAAAGACGCGATTGTGGATCGCTTGCGTGAAGTATCAGGCGATCGCCCCTCGATTGATACCGCCTTTCCGGATGTGCGCGTGCAGGCGCACCTCACTGCGACCCATGTGTCGATTTATTTAGATACCTCAGGCGAAGCCTTGTTTAAGCGCGGTTGGCGCGATGAAAAGGGTGACGCGCCTTTAAAAGAAAATCTCGCTGCGGGTATTTTGGCGCTCACCGGCTGGCAGCCTAAGCAGCCCTTATTTGATCCGATGTGCGGTAGTGGCACCTTTTTAATCGAGGCAGCTCAGATCGCTATGGGTATTCCGTCGGGGGCGATTCGGGCAGGAATGTATGACGAGGCAGGCAAAGAATCCACACCCACTCGCTTGGCTTATCGGCCCCTTGTCACTTCGGTGCACGGCTTTGGCTTTTCTCGTTTGAAGCCATTTTCGGTGGGTGCGGAACAAAAAAAGTGGCAAGCCCTGAAAGACGCTGTGCTGGCAGAAATACTAGAGCGGCGTAAAGCCTTCCCCGATGCCCAGTCCTTGGGTATTAGCGGTAGCGACATTAATGAAAAACTCGTCTCCACGACTAAATCCAATTGGCAGCGCGCGCAATTGCCTGGCTTGCCTGTGGTGCGTCAGGTCGACGCCTTGGCAGCCAAGCCTCCTGCCATTACCAGTAGCGCAGGAGACTCGCTCGCGGCCTTGCCAGGACTCGCTTTACTTAATCCACCCTACGGGCAACGCCTGGGCATCAAAGGTGGTCGGGGCGATGATCGCGACCCAGCGCAGAATCGCTATGACGATGAGGGCTACGTTGAGGATGATGTAGATCCATATAGCCACAACATTGAAACTGGGCGGCAGAGCGCTAAGCGTTCCAGTCGCGAGTCACTCAAGCGCATACAGGCCGAAGAAGAAATTGATCCTGCATTTTTAGAGTTCATGCAGCAATTTGGTCAACACCTCAAAGATGCATTTGGCGGCTGGCATGTCTTTATCTTGACAGCAGATATGGCCCTTCCAGGGCAGTTGCGCATCAAAGAGTCTCGCCGTACCCCACTCTTTAATGGCCCACTCGAATGCCGTTTATTCCGTTTTGAGATGCGATCCAAAGCCGAGCGTTTGGAGGCTTCCAGTAAGCCGATTTAGATATCGTGCGAGCTAAGTGATTTAGTTAAGTTGGTAGAGATAGTCCAAGAAAAGATCCAATGCACATTAAAAAAGACGATCGTAGTAATTTCACTATTTTTTCTACTGGGCAGGTAGAGGCCAGACTGGCTTGCGATACAAGCTGTAACCAGAAAAAAATGCAATTTGAGTCTGAATATAAAGATTGGATAGATGAGCAAAATACGCAATTTGAACATCAGGACTTATGGTGTGATGATTCAAGGCTTTGGTAAGGTAGTTTGATCCCTCATCCAAATCAGCGGAATCTAGTTGTTATTCAGTAATCAGCGTTCAGCATTAAAATGAGTTTAAAAATACAGCCGACTAAAATAAGAAAAGATAGAAAGATAAGACGCCATGGAATTCAAAACCTATATGTGCCTGATTTGCGGTTGGGTCTATGACGAGGCAGCTGGCTTGCCGGATGAAGGGATTGCGCCTGGAACCCTCTGGAACGATGTGCCCATGAATTGGACTTGCCCTGAATGCGGCGCGCGCAAAGACGATTTTGAAATGATGGCAATTTAAGTTCTAAAGCAAAATACACCTTAATAAATAAAACGAATGAGAATCACATGGGCTTAAACGAAACCGTATTCGAGCGTGCACAAAAAACCATTCCGGGCGGAGTGAACTCTCCCGTAAGAGCGTTTCGTCAGGTGGGCGGTACCCCGCGCTTTATTAAGAAGGCGCTCGGCCCACACTTTTGGGACATTGAAGACAAGCGCTACGTAGACTTGATTATGTCCTGGGGCCCAATGATTGCGGGCCATGCCAATCCGGAAGTAGTTGAGGCAGTGCAGCGAGCAGCTACCCTGAGTTTTAGCTATGGCGCTCCCACCGTAGGTGAAATTGAGTTAGCCGAGCGCATTTGCGCCATCATGCCCAGCGTCGAACAAATTCGCATGGTATCGAGTGGGACTGAGGCGACCATGAGTGCCCTGCGCTTAGCGCGTGGCTATACCGGACGCGACTTGATCATTAAATTTGAGGGCTGTTATCACGGCCATGCGGATAGCCTCTTGGTAAAAGCAGGCTCGGGCTTACTTACTTTTGCAGACTCAACCCAAAATGCTCCCTCATCGGGCGGCGTTCCGCAGGATTTAGTCAAACATACCTTAGTGCTACCTTACAACGATACGGCTGCCATTGAAGAGGCATTTAAATTACGCGGCGATCAGATTGCGGCGGTGATTATTGAGCCCATCGCTGGCAATATGAACCTGATTAAAGCCAAGCCGGATTTTTTAGCAGCGATTCGCAAGTTAACGCAGCACCACGGCAGTGTCTTGATTTACGACGAAGTCATGACGGGATTTCGGGTGGCGCTCGGCGGGGCGCAAAGTTTGCAAGGTATCACTCCAGACCTGACTTGCCTTGGTAAGGTGATGGGTGGCGGTATGCCCATGGCGGCCTTTGGCGGCAAAAAAGAGATCATGCAGAAGTTAGCCCCTTTGGGTAGTGTGTACCAAGCGGGCACCTTGTCTGGCAATCCAGTGGCGGTTGCAGCAGGCATGAAGACCTTGGAAATTATTTCGCGGGATGGTTTTTTTGATTGCCTCAGTGGTCAAACTAGCAAATTGATGGCGGGTCTGAAACAGGCGGCGGATGAAGCAGGTATTCCATTCTCTACCGATAGCGTGGGTGGTATGTTTGGTTTTTACTTCACCGATCAGGTGCCAACATCATTTGATGCGGTAACTAAGAGCAATATTGATGCGTTTAAGGTCTTCTTTCATGCGATGCTCGATGAAGGTGTCTACTTGGCTCCATCCGCTTACGAGGCTGGCTTTACGTCGATAGCGCATGACAATGCCGTACTTGATGAGATCATTGCGGCATCAAAAAAAGCGTTTGTACGCCTGAAGTAGGTCGTTCGAAGTAAATCCTTGGGTTGGTGGAGCGGCCCTGATCCCTCACTATCCTATTTTTGTTCGTTAAAACAATCATTATCATATTAGTGAGTGTTTTAAAGTACTTTATTGCTTAAATAGGACTATTGATTTAGAATGCTTGTTAAATCAAGCAATATCTATTTAAAGATCGATTTAAAGTACATGAAAGTCAATCAAACCGCAGTTTTAAGCCCTACTCTATTGGCCGAGTCTGAGCAACTTGGGCAGCGCATTGCGCGCTTGCGCACAGCCCGGCGCATGAAGCAATTTGAGGCAGCCCTGCGCGCGGGCTTATCCAGAAACACCGCCTATCGGATTGAGCATGGCGACCCCGGTGTCGCCATGGGCCAAATTCTGCGCTACCTCGATGCGATTGCGCCCGGCTGTAACCTGCAGCAGCTCTTAAACGAAAGCGACCCTGCCTTAATTAGCCAGCACTTGCGCGAGAGAACCCAGCGGGTACGCGGCATGACCGCTGCGGAGTTAAAAGAGTTGGAGTTTTAAGGGTGGCACTTAAAAACGAAAAGCTAGTGGTGTTTGCTAACCTGGAGCACGAATGGGTACCGTGCGGCCAGTTAACGCTAGAAGAGCAAGGTTCCCAATTAGTGGCATCGCAGTTTGCCTATGGAGTTAACTACTTGAAGCGTGCTAATGCACTCGAAGTAGATCCAATCAGTCTATCGATTGCAAACCGCGCCGCTGTAAGCGGTCAACTATTACTACCCATCGCGTCACTGCCTTTTTTCGGCGGCATTCGGGATTGCGCACCCGATGCGTGGGGGAGGCGCGTTATCGAGGCGAAACGAAAGGTGCCCCCCAATAGCTTGCCAGAATCAGATTATTTGCTGGACGCAGGCAGTGATCGCATTGGGGCTCTGGACATTCGTCGCCAAATGACGGACGCGCCAAGTGCTGGCGTGAGTGCAGTGCATGATCTTGCGTACCTGATGGAGGCTGCTGATCGTATTCAGGAGGGATTAGCAATACCAGAGCGTCTTGAGGCCATCTTCTTGGTTGGATCTGGCTTGGGCGGTGCGCGACCAAAAGCGTCTATTCGCGATGCGGATGGTGTTTTGTGGATTGCTAAATTTAGCAATCCCAATGATGCGTTTGATATCCCAGAAATCGAGTGCGCAACTTTATTGCTAGCGCAAAAAGCGGGCTTACACGTGCCGCCGGTTAAAACAATGATGCTGGGTGATCGTCGCATTATGCTGATACGGCGCTTTGATCGCTATTGGGCAAGGGAGGGCGAGCAAAACACATCTGATTTTAATGTGTTCGATACGGTGGCGGGACACCAAAAAGTAGAGCATCGCATGGGGTTTGTGAGTGGGTTGACCTTGGCTGCTTGCGATGAGATGGATTCTAAAAATAAATCCTATGGTGATCTTGCAACTGCAATACGCCGCTACTGTCACCCAAGCGTGATACGTAGGGATAGCGAAGAGCTCTTTAAGCGAATGGTTTTTAATATTTTGGTAAGTAATGACGACGACCATCTGCGTAACCACGGTTTTGTATGGGACCCGTGTATTTTAGGATGGCGCCTGAGCCCTTTGTACGATGTTCTGCCACGCGCTTCGATTGCGTCAGAACGATTTTTGCATCTTGCGATTGGCAATCAAGGACGTTTAGCTACGATTGATAATGCGCTTAGTACTGCCGGATCGTTTATGCTGCCACAAAAAAAAGCCTGCGAATGCATCAGCGAAGTTTGGCGGGTAACGCGGCAGTGGAAAACCTATTTTGATGAATATCAGGTTTCGGCAGCAGAAATCGAAAAAATCAGTCCTGCGTTTAGGCACATCGATGCCGTATCTTCATCTGCAGTACGGGCGCTATTGCCCTAATAAGGCAAATAGTGAAGACTGTTTTAGGAGAAAGCAAGAGGGTGCATTAAAGCGGAATGCGTAGAAATTCATTTATTCCATCTTCTTTAATAGCAATGCTGTCCTCTTGCAATGTATAGCTAAAGTACGCAGCATGACGTGGGCTGGACAGTACTTTTGAATTCAGAATAGCGATTGTGTCTCCACGCAAATACCGTGCGGAGCGGGTGATTAGACCTGGATGACCCTCGTGATGAATGCGTGCCCCCACTCCTTGACAATAACGATAGTCGTCTTGATTCAACAGCTCTGGAAAAGCTAAAACTTTTTCTTTTAGATTAATTAGGGCTGCATCACAGCGAACCCAAAACACTCGTCGCTCAGAAATGATGCCTGCTTTATTAAAGCCAGCATCGCTTAAGAGGCCGGTATACCAGTGGTGAGCAGACTCATAAATGCTCGTTTTAATAGAGTCTGCTCCGTACCAAACGCCATGCGACCCATCAGAATAACGACTTTTACCCCAGTTGCTAAATGGGTAGGCAATGGCACTGTCCACCATCGCCTGCTCAAATGGCCTTTGAATCA
>CAWUTW010000137.1:0-15441 GCA_963925585.1 uncultured Polynucleobacter sp.
CAACGTCACCACCCCACAGGAATTAGAGAAGGCCTTGACTGAGGCAATAGCCGCAGGCAAGCCAGCACTAATCAATGCTGTCATTGATGAAGCGGCAGGTACCGAAAGTGGTCGCCTGACGAACCTCAACCCAGCAAGTACTGCCACAAAGAAGTAATTGACGAGTTAAGTCATACGTAACCCTAAGGAGATTTAATATGAGCAAGCCATTAGACGGAATCCGCATCATCGATTTCACCCACGTACAAGCAGGTCCTGCCTGTACCCAGTTGTTGGCATGGTATGGCGCGGACGTCATCAAAGTAGAGCGCCCTGGATCTGGCGACGTAACCCGTAGCCAGTTGCGCGATATTCCTGACGTCGATGCCTTGTATTTCACGATGCTCAACGGCAATAAGCGCTCGTTGACCTTGGATACCAAGACAGCAGAAGGCAAGGAAGTATTGGAGAAGCTGATTAAAGTATCCGATGTCATGGTCGAGAACTTTGGCCCAGGCGCCTTGGATCGCATGGGTTTCTCATGGGAACGCATCACAGAACTCAATCCACGCATGATTATGGCGTCGGTAAAAGGGTTCAGTGATGGCCACTCTTACGAAGATTTAAAGGTATATGAGAACGTAGCCCAATGTGCTGGCGGCGCAGCCTCTACCACCGGCTTTTGGGATGGTCCTCCAACCGTATCCGCTGCTGCTTTAGGCGATAGCAATACCGGCATGCACTTGGCGATTGGTATTTTGACTGCCCTCATGCACCGCGAAAAGACCGGCCGTGGTCAAAAAGTGGCTTGCTCGATGCAAGACGCTGTATTGAACTTGTGCCGTGTGAAATTGCGCGACCAACAGCGTTTAGATCGCATTGGTTATTTGGAAGAGTATCCACAGTATCCCCATGGCACATTCTCTGACGTAGTGCCCCGCGGCGGCAATGCTGGCGGTGGTGGTCAGCCAGGTTGGGTTTTAAAGTGTAAGGGCTGGGAAACCGATCCAAACGCATATATTTATTTCACGATTCAAGGCCATGCGTGGAAGCCAATTACTGAGGCGCTAGGTCGTCCAGAGTGGGCGACGGATCCTGCTTACATGACTGCAGAAGCACGTCAAGACAAGATTTTTGACATCTTCGCAACCATTGAAGACTGGCTCAAAGACAAGACCAAGTACGAGGCAGTGGATATCTTGCGTAAGTTCGATATTCCATGCGCACCTGTACTTTCGATGAAAGAACTCGCCGCATCACCAGACTTGCGTGCAAGCGGTTCGATTGTGGAAGTGGATCACAAGGTACGCGGTAAGTACCTGACGATTGGCAGCCCAATCAAGTTCTCTGATCTGCAAGTTGAAGTGAAGCCATCGCCTGTTTTAGGTGAGCATACCGATGAGGTTTTGACTGATCTTGGCTACGGTAAAGACGATATTGCTAAGTTACACGCGGCAAAAGCAGTTTAACAACACTAAATTAGTTTGATTCTTTCAGGCGCCCCCTCGTGGGCGCCTTTTTATTCGGATGGGCACTATGAGTGAGGCGATCGATTACAAGCAGTTAGTTCACGGCATGGGTGATGCAGTGGTTGTTTCGAATGCGCAAGGCGACATCATTCTGTGGAATAAAGCGGCAGAACGTATTTTTGGGTACACCGAAGCTGAGGCCTTGGGTAAACGCTTAGATCTAATTACGCCAGATCGATTTCGCCACCGCCATTGGGAGGGGTATGAGAAATCGATGGAAACGGGCACGACCCGCTACGGTACGCAGCTTTTAAAAGTACCAGCACTCCACAAGGACGGCAGAACCCTCTCGATTGCCTTTACCGTAACTATGCTTTTTGATGAGGCGCATCGCGCTACCGGGGTAGCGGCTACCATTCGGGATGAAACTGAGCGCTTTCACGCGGATCGCGCATTACGAAATCGACTATCGGAGCTTGAGAACACCAGCGATCCAAAAGCACCAAAATAGCGTGTAATAAGGGTAATCAGTCTAGCCTAGTCGCCTGAATGGCAGTAAATCGACCTGCGCTGACTGGTAGAATTTGATTAATTTAAAAAAATTCAATACTTATTAGGATTACTGTCATGGCAAAAGCACTTGAAGGAGTAAAAATCCTTGATTTCACCCACGTTCAATCGGGGCCAACCTGCACCCAATTATTGGCCTGGTTTGGCGCCGACGTCATTAAAGTAGAACGCTCCGGTGAGGGCGATGCCACCCGCGGTCAATTGCGCGACATACCCGATGCGGATAGCTTGTATTTCACCATGTTGAACCACAATAAACGCTCGATTACAGTCAATACCAAAACCCCAGAGGGCAAAGACATCCTCGAGCGCTTAATTAAAGAGTGCGATGTCTTGGTTGAAAACTTTGCGCCGGGCGCCCTGGATCGCATGGGTTTTACATGGGAGCACATTCAGCATCTCAATCCACGCATGATCATGGCATCGATCAAGGGCTTTGGACCGGGACCCTATGAGGATTGCAAAGTATATGAAAACGTTGCCCAATGTGCCGGAGGTTCGGCATCTACCACCGGGTTTGATGATGGCCCACCGATGGTAACGGGGGCGCAGATTGGCGACAGTGGCACAGGATTGCATCTGGCCTTAGGTATTGTGACCGCTCTGTACCAACGCACGCATTCGGGTCGGGGTCAGCGAGTACAAGCAGCCATGCAAGATGCGGTACTCAATTTGTGCCGTGTAAAGCTTCGCGATCAGCAACGCCTTGATCGTAATGGCACGATGCAAGAATATCCGCAGTTCCCCAACGGTCATTTTGGTGAGGCGGTACCCCGCGCCGGCAATGCCTCTGGCGGTGGTCAGCCGGGCTGGATTCTGAAATGCAAAGGCTGGGAGACCGATCCCAACTCCTATATTTATGTTGTCGTTCAAGCGGCTGTATGGGAAGCCATTTGTAAGGTGATTGGTAAAGAAGACTGGATTACCAATCATGAATTTTCATCGCCGATGGCACGCCTACCCAAACTCATGCAAATCTTTGGTGAAATTGAGAAATGGACGATGACCAAAACCAAGTTTGATGTGATGGATGTCCTCAATAAATACGATGTCCCATGCGGCCCAATTTTATCGATGAAAGAAATCGCTGAAGAGCCAGCATTGCGTGCTACGGGTACGATTGTTGAGGTCGACCATCCGATTAGAGGAAAGTATCTGACGGTTGGCAATCCAATCAAATTATCCGATAGCGAAACCGAAGTCACGCGCTCACCATTGCTCGGCGAGCATACTGATGAGATCTTGCAAGAATTGGGATTTAATATCGATGATCTCATCGATTTACGCCACCGGAAAGTCATCTAAATGAAAGTTGCGCTGATTGGTAGCCAGGACTTTGGTAAGGCGGCGCTTGAGGCTTTTTTAGGGCGCGGCGATGAGATTGTTGCAGTGTTTTGTCCGCCCGATAATCCCAAAGCCACCAAGCCTGAGATTCTGAAAGAGGCGACCCTTGCCAAAGGCCTTGTGCCCTTGCAATTTGCTTCGCTCAAAAGCCCCGAGGCAGCCGATGCCATGCGTAATAGCGGCGCAGACATTTGTGTGATGGCCTATGTCCTGCAATTTGTGCCACAGGATTTTGCCAAGATACCGCGCTTGGGGACGATTCAATACCACCCCTCACTGTTGCCGAAGTACCGTGGCCCCAGCGCAATTAATTGGGCCATTGCTTTGGGTGAGACCAAGACAGGCCTAACCATTTTCCGACCATCGGATGGTCTGGATGAAGGCGAGGTGATTTTGCAAAAAGAAGTGGCGATTGGCGAAAATGACACCTTGGGTTCGGTTTACTTTGATCATTTGTTCCCACTCGGGGTGCAAGCCTTGCTTGAGGCTGCTGATCTGGTTGCGGCAGGTAAGCACCAGGAGGTGGTGCAAGACGAGGCCTTAGCCAATTACGAAGGGTGGTTCGATCAAGCGGCAGCTCGCATCCATTGGTCAAGCCACATTACGCAGATTCATAATCTAATTCGAGCCTGCAATCCGGCGCCTGGCGCTTGGACCATGGTTGGCGAACAAAAAGTGCAGATTTTCGACGTCAAAAAACACATCAATGCGACCTATGGCGCCGTCAAAGGCAAGCCAGGTCAGATCACAGCGATTGGTTCCGAATCCTTTTTTGTGGCCTGCCACGGCGGTCAGATTGAGGTATTGAAGGCAAAGGGCTCAGCCGGCAAAGTAAACGGCGCAGAGCTTGCAAAAAGTCTTGGTTTAGCGGTGGAGCAATTTTTTACTGCTTAAGAAAAAAGGCCCAATATTGAAATAGGCAGTGCGGGTCTTAGATTTCTAAATTATCAATCAGGCGGGTTTTGCCGAGCTTAGCGGCAGTCACAATCACTAGCGCTTGACCACTGTCCAAATTAGCTTGTGTCGGTTTAGCTAAATCACGTTGCTGGCGAATGGCGATGTAGTCGGGCTTCCACCCCCGAGTCTGCATTTGTATCACGGCCTTCGCCTCGATATCCATGAGCGCACTGACCGTCTTTTCCTTTAAGCCAAGTACGTGCTCCCGCATTGCGCACAACTGACGTTGTAGTGCCGGCGCTTCGGCTCGCTCTTCTGTAGAAAGATAGATGTTGCGCGAGGACAGGGCTAATCCATCTTCAGCACGAATGGTTTCGGCAGGAACGATTTCAACCGGTAAAGCAAATTGGCTGGCCATCTGACGCACGATCATTAACTGCTGATAATCTTTTTTTCCAAAGACCGCAACCCGTGGCTGAACGCAAGAAAAAAGTTTTAAAACAACCGTACAGACACCCTTAAAAAAACCAGGTCTGAATTCACCTTCGAGAATGTCGCCGAGCTGCTGAGGCGGATCAACGCGGTATTCTTGGGGCTGTGGATAGAGGTCTTTTTCAGTTGGGGCAAACAAAACATAGACCCCTTCTTGCTCGAGCTTGTCGATATCAGCCTGCATGGTTCGAGGGTAACTATCAAAGTCTTCGTTGGGACCGAATTGCAAGCGGTTGACAAAAATACTGGCAACAACGGGATCACCATGTTGGCGCGCCAAGCGCATTAAGGATAAATGGCCATCGTGCAGATTGCCCATGGTGGGCACAAACGAGGTGCGATTTTGACCCCGCAGGTGATCGCGTAACTCATTAATATCGCTAATTATTTTCATGCGCTAGGGGTATAAGCCAAGCGCACATAAATCGGTGCGTAGGGCTCTGCTTGGGTAATCTCCACCAAGGCCTCTCGTGAAAGTTCGAGCATGGCAATGAAATTCACAATCACCACCGGAACACCATTTCCTGAGGCGATCGCGTCTTCAAACAATTCACTGAACTCGACAAAGCGCGTGCTTTGCAAGCGACGCAAGATGCGGGTCATAAAATCCCGCACCGAAAGCGTTTCACGGGTAATGGTGTGGTGCCGGTTTAATTTTGCCCGGTGCAATACATCACGCCAAGCCATTTGCAAGTCTTTTAAATTGACCTCAGGCCAGGTGACTGCGACGGTTGTATCAACGTGGCCATGTGCAATTTGGAAGTCGCGGCCTTGCTGTGGAATCTGGTCTAACTCTTGCGCCGCTAACTTCATACGCTCATACTCAAGCAGACGTCGTACCAGCTCTGCGCGCGGATCATCCACTTCTTCTTCGCTGTCGGCCTTTTTCATTGGCAAAAGCATGCGTGATTTAATTTCAATCAGCATCGCCGCCATCAGAAGATACTCTGCAGCCAGTTCTAAATTGGTATGGCGGATTTGATCAACGTAAGTCAAGTACTGAGATGTGACCTGTGCCATCGGAATATCAAGCACATTGAAATTCTGTTTGCGAATGAGGTAGAGCAGTAAATCGAGCGGTCCTTCGAAGGCCTCTAAAAAAACCTCGAGCGCATCCGGCGGGATGTATAGGTCAGTCGGGAGCTTAAAAAGGGGCTCGCCATAGAGCTTGGCGAAAGCCTCCGACATACCATCGGTAACCGAAGGTGTGCTGTCGAGTAAGCTAGCGACAGGCTGGGCCAACGGGTCATTCATTGGAATAAACGTAGGCCCGTTGTTTTACTTTGGCAACATTTAAGCGGCGCTGCTCATCAAGGCTGATCGGCTCTTTGTCCCAGAGTAGGGCGCGTCCAGCCCGTTGGTCTTGCTCCAAGTTGGGTTGAGCCGCTTTGAGTTTTTCAAGAAATACGGTGACGTCAGACTGGTATTTAGGCATATCGATACTTAATTCTCAATAAATTCAATAACTTATAAAATGCCGCGGTACTAGGCAACCCTCATTATTAACGATTTTGTACGGCGTAAGTCAGATTTATGTCCGTATCCCGTTTTTAGCTATTAGCTGCTAGTAGGACATCAATTTGAGCTGGCTCAACGCGGCTCATAAGATGCGTATAGGGCTGGATGGGCTGCTGACTGGAGAGGGGCGTATTGATGTCACTCCAAGCCATCGGCGCTACACATAAAAAGCGTTCAACACCAGCGGCAACCTGGGGCAACACTGGTTTTAGATACAAGCTTAAGCACCGAAATGCTTCTAGTGTCACGCTGCAAATCGCCTGTAGATCGGCTGTGCGTAGAGGATCTTTGGCAATGTCCCATGGTTTGTTTTCATCGACAAAGGCATTGACTTGATCTGCTAATTCCATCATCGTACGAACCGCTTTTGCATACTCGCGGCCTTCATACAATTCAGCTATTTTTGTATTGGCCGCTCGAATCGAGATCAGCAAGGGATGTTGCATGGCATCGTCTACAACCACGCCGCCAAAGCGCTTCACCAAAAAGCCGGCGCTGCGGCTCGCAATATTAATGTACTTACCAATTAAATCACTGTTCACGCGGGCAACGAAGTCGCTCAGATTAAGGTCAAGGTCCTCCATGCTGTCGTTTAACTTGGTTGCAAAATAGTAGCGGAACCATTCGGGGTTAAAGCCCGACTCAATTACGCTGTTGGCTGAGATCAGAGTGCCACGTGACTTACTCATCTTTTCGCCATCGACCGTCAGAAAGCCGTGGGCGAATACGTTGGTTGGAGTGCGGTAGCCAGCAAAATGCAAAGTAGCAGGCCAAAACAAAGTATGGAAATACAAAATATCTTTACCGATAAAGTGGTACTGCTCGGTCGTGCTGTCTGGCCTAACCCACTCATCAAAATCTAGACCTTGATCAGTGCAGTACTTTAAGAAGCTGGCGTAATAGCCAATGGGCGCATCGAGCCAAACATAAAAATACTTGCCAGGAGCATCGGGGATCTCAAAGCCAAAGTACGGCGCATCGCGCGAAATATCCCAATCACCTAATTTACTTTCGCCAGCCTGTCCAACCCACTCTTTCATTTTATTGCGGGCTTCGGGTTGCAGCGGCGTGCGAACCTGAGTCCAGTCGCGCAAAAAGGTTTCACAGCGGGGATCCGATAACTTGAAGAAATAGTGATCCGACACTTTCCGAATTGGTGCTGCGCCACTAACAACCGAGAAGGGATCAATTAAATCCGTTGGTACATAGGTGGCTCCGCATTTTTCACAGGAGTCGCCATATTGATCAGGTGCTTTGCATTTAGGGCACTTGCCCTTGATAAAGCGATCCGGGAGGAACATTTCTTTCACGGGATCATAGGCCTGTTCGATGGCGCGCTTTTCAATCAGACCAGCATCGCGTAACTTGCGGTAAATGTCCCCCGCCAGCTTTTCATTCTCAGGACTATCGGTAGTGTAGTAGTGATCAAAGGAAATCAGAAAGGCATCAAAGTCGCGCTTATGTTCTTGCCAGACCTTGGCAATCAGCTCTTTAGGAGTAAGCCCCTCTTTCTCTGCGCGCAGCATGATGGGGGTGCCATGGGTATCGTCTGCCCCCATGTAATGCACTTCGTGCCCCTGCATCCGTTGATAGCGAACCCAAATATCAGTTTGAATGTATTCCACCAAATGGCCAATGTGAATCTGCCCATTGGCATAGGGCAGGGCAGAGGTAACTAAAAGGCGGCGTGGTGAGCTACTCATGCTGTTGGCGGGGTACGGTTTTGGTAAAAAGGCAAAATTGGGCTTATAGGATGAATTATGCTGGTAGAGCATGGATTTTAGACTGCGGTTAAAGTAAGACTCGCATTTAGAATAGTAAGAATGAATCAAGGAACGCGTGTATGGCAGTAAATCCCCGAATTGCGATGTCCAATGCCTCTGTGCCCCTCATCCATGAGGTCCAGATCATTGATGAGGCTGGGCGCCATAAAACCGTCCATGTACCGGGAGAGCGCTCGCTGACGATTTATTTGGATAAGCGAGAGCTCGTAACCCTCATGACTCTAGGTAGCGCCCCTGAGGCCCTCGTGCTGGGTTATTTGCGCAACCAGCGCCTGGTGGAATCACCGGATGACATCGAAAGCATTCAGGTTGATTGGGAAACCGATTCGGCCGCAGTCAAAACCCGGCGCAGTACCGTCGATATCGATCAAATGACCAGTAAGCGCATTGTGACCACCGGATGCGGACAGGGCACGATGTTTGGCGGATTAATCGAGGAAATGGAGCAGATCCGCTTGGCGGATGGCCCCACCCTCAATCAGGCGGCCATTGTGGACCTCATCGACCAAATTCGCCTACACGACACCATTTATAAAAAATCCGGATCAGTCCATGCCTGTGCGGTATTTGAGCGTAAGGGTGGGGATCGGGTTGAGCTGCTTCACTTTATTGAGGATGTGGGTCGCCACAATGCAGTGGACTCGATTTCTGGGCTCATGTGGCTGGCGAACAAGGCAGGTCGCGATTTGGTGTTTTTTACGACCGGGCGCCTAACCTCGGAGATGGTCATCAAGGGCGCGCAGATGGGTATCCCCTTTTTGTTAACGCGTTCAGGTGTAACCCAGATGGGCCTCGAGCTCGCTCAAAAGACCCACCTGACACTTCTATCGCGCTGCTCTGGAACCCACTTTGAGATTTACAACGCCCCAGAGCGGGTTGTTTTTAGTCCGCCAAAGCAGTAAATAGATAGTCTTCCGAGCCGGGTTGGTTTTACAATCCCGCCATGACTATTAAATCCGACCACTGGATACGCCGCATGGCAGAGCAGGGCATGATCAGCCCGTTTGAGCCTGGCCAAATCCGCCAAGACGCCGCTGGACAAAAAATCGTGAGCTACGGTACCTCGAGCTACGGTTATGACATTCGCTGTGCAAACGAATTCAAGATTTTCACGAACATCAACAGCACGATTGTGGACCCGAAGCATTTCGATGAAAAATCCTTTGTGGATTTTCAGGGGGACGTATGCATTATTCCGCCCAACTCCTTTGCATTAGCAAGGACGGTGGAATACTTCAAAATCCCCCGCAGTGTTCTGACGATTTGCGTTGGTAAGAGTACCTATGCGCGTTGCGGCATTATTGTGAACGTCACACCATTTGAGCCGGAGTGGGAAGGGTATGTCACCCTCGAGTTTTCAAATACCACGCCCTTGCCAGCAAAAATCTATGCAGGCGAAGGCTGTGCTCAAGTCCTCTTTTTTGAAAGCGATGAAGTTTGCGGTACCTCGTATAAGGACCGCGGCGGTAAGTACCAAGGGCAGCAGGGCGTTACGCTACCCAAGACCTAATTGCATCTGGCAATTTTCTAAAGGCACACATGAAATTTCGTTTCCCAATCATCATTATTGATGAGGACTTTCGCTCTGAAAATATTTCGGGTTCCGGTATCCGTGACCTCGCTTTAGCCATCGAGGGGGAGGGCATCGAAGTCATTGGCCTAACCAGCTATGGCGACTTAACATCATTCGCGCAGCAAGCCTCGCGTGCCTCCTGTTTTGTTTTGTCGATCGATGATGAAGAATTCATCAGCGATACCGAAGACAATGATTTACCCGCCTTGAATAACCTCCGTGCTTTTGTTGTCGAAGTACGTAAGCGCAATGAAGACATTCCAATTTTCTTGTATGGCGAGACCCGTACCTCACGCCATATGCCCAATGATATTTTGCGTGAGTTACACGGCTTCATCCATATGAATGAAGACACGCCGGAGTTTGTGGCGCGCCACATCATCCGTGAAGCGAAGGTATACCTCGACTCTTTGGCGCCCCCCTTCTTTCGTGCCCTGACGCATTACGCCTCTGAAGGCTCGTATTCATGGCATTGCCCAGGCCACTCAGGCGGTGTTGCTTTCCTCAAAAGCCCCGTTGGCCGAATGTTTCATCAATTCTTTGGTGAGAATATGCTGCGTGCTGACGTTTGTAATGCCGTTGAAGAATTGGGTCAGTTGCTCGACCACACCGGCCCAGTGCTAGCGAGCGAGCGCAATGCCGCGCGGATCTTCAATGCCGATCACTTGTTTTTTGTCACCAACGGTACATCCACATCCAATAAGATTGTTTGGCACTCCACAGTTGCCCCGGGCGATATTGTTTTAGTGGATCGTAATTGCCATAAATCAGTGATTCATTCCATCACCATGATGGGCGCGATCCCGATTTTTCTGATGCCAACACGCAACCACCTGGGCATTATTGGCCCCATTCCGAAAGAGGAGTTCGAGTGGACCAACATCAAAAAGAAAATCGATGCAAATCCATTTATTCAAGATAAAAACGCCATACCCCGTGTGATGACGCTGACGCAAAGTACGTACGACGGCATCATCTACAACGTCGAAATGATTAAAGAAATGCTGGACGGTAAGGTGGATTCCTTGCATTTCGATGAGGCATGGTTGCCGCATGCAGCCTTCCATCCGTTTTATAAAGACATGCATGCCATTGGCGCTGACCGCAAGCGCACTAAAAAAAGCTTGATGTTCGCTACCCAATCCACCCATAAACTGTTGGCTGGCTTATCGCAAGCATCGCAAGTTTTAGTGCAGGATGCGGATGAGCATAAATTGGATCGCGATTGCTTTAATGAGGCGTATTTGATGCATACCTCGACTAGCCCACAGTACGCCATCATTGCGTCTTGTGATGTATCGGCTGCGATGATGGAGGCCCCGGGCGGAACTACTTTAGTCGAAGAGTCGATTGCGGAGGCAATGGATTTTCGAAGGGCCATGCGCGAGGTCGATGAACAATTTGGTGCCGACTGGTGGTTTAAGGTGTGGGGCCCAGATCATTTGGCCGAAGATGGTATTGGTGAGCGCAGTGATTGGGTTTTAGAGCCCAATGCGAGCTGGCATGATTTCGGAAATCTAGCCAATGACTTTAATATGCTGGACCCCATCAAGGCAACCATCGTTACCCCCGGTCTCGATATTGAGGGTAGCTTTGGCGCAACGGGCATACCAGCGAGCATCGTCACCAAGTATTTAGCCGAGCACGGCATTATTGTTGAAAAATGCGGACTGTATTCCTTCTTCATCATGTTCACCATTGGCATTACCAAGGGCCGTTGGAATACCTTGGTAACGGAGTTGCAACAGTTTAAAGATCACTTTGATAAAAATGCACCACTCTGGAAAGTATTGCCGGAGTTTGTTGCCAAGCACCCACGGTATGAGCGGGTTGGCTTGAATGACGTTTGCCAGCAAATTCATGCCTTCTACAAAGGCCGTGATGTTGCGCGCATGACAACCGAGATGTATACCTCTGATATGGTCCCGGCCATGATGCCTTCGGATGCCTGGGCGCAAATGGCCCACAAGAAAGTCGATCGCGTGCCATTGGATCAACTCGAGGGACGCGTTACTGCCATGTTGGTAACACCGTATCCACCCGGCATTCCCTTGCTCATACCAGGAGAGCGTTTTAACAAACGCATCGTCGACTACCTGTACTTTGCCCGCGACTTTAATGCCCAGTTTCCTGGCTTTGAGACCGATATCCATGGTTTAGTAAAAACCGAGGCAGACGGACGCAGCGAATACTACGTCGATTGCGTACGCCCAGAAAAATAAGATTATCGGCTGGGTTTTTCAAGCTCAAAGCGAACGGGAGCATCCTCATCTGCTTTCGGTGAGGCCTTCTCTCCCTCTCCGCTTTGCTTGTTTGTAAAGTCAAATTCTTGACTCATAGCAGCCGGCGCAGGCTTATCCAAAAAAGTGGTGACCAGTGCCGGAAAGGCAATCACGAGCCCAACCATGATGAGTTGCAAGCCAACCCACGGTAGAGCCCCCCAGTAGATGTCGCTGCTCTTGACTTCCTTAGGAGCAACCCCACGAAGATAAAAGAGGGCAAAGCCAAAAGGCGGATGCATAAACGAGGTTTGCATATTGACGCACAACATGACGCCAAACCATACCAGAGCTGCGTTGCTAGCAGCCTGCAGATTCCCACCCATGGCCTCGAGTAAAACCGGCGCGAGCATTTTTTCAGCAACAGGTGCTATTAATGGAACGATGATGAAGGCAATCTCAAAGAAGTCTAAAAAGAAGGCCAAGAAAAAGACCAAGATGTTCACCACAATCAAAAATCCAATCCAGCCGCCGGGGATGTTGGTAAAGAGGTGCTCTACCCATGCGCCGCCATCCACTCCCTGAAAAACCACCGAGAAGCAGGTCGAGCCAATCAAGATAAAGATCACCATGGATGTCAGGTGCATGGTGTTTTGATAGGACTCGGTAATTTGTTTTTTGAGATCGACAATTTTTGTGCGTCGCAGCCATGCCATCAGCAGAGCGCCCATTGCGCCCATTGCGCCTGACTCGGTCGGGGTGGCAATGCCGAGCAAGATGGTACCCAAGACGAGAAAGATTAAAACAGCAGAGGGAACAATACCCAGTAAACATTTTTTCCACAGCGCCCAACCGTTTATCCCTACTTCACTAATGGGTGCTGCCGGAAGCCAGTCTGGTTTTAGGCGAGCGAGCACAAAGGTGTAAAGCGCAAAAAGCCCAATCTGAATCAAGGAAGGACCCCAGGCGCCCAAGTACATACTGCCGACATCGGCACTGCCAGTCTGGGTTTTGAGTTGATCGGCGAGCACAATCAATACCAAGGAAGGTGGTACCAATTGGGTAATCGTGCCAGAAGCCGCGAGTACACCAGTCGCGTAGCGCATGTTGTAGCCATAGCGGATCATGATCGGCAAGGAGATCATGGCCATCGCAATCACTTGCGCCGCGACGGTTCCGGTAACCGCACCCAGCACAAAGCCCACAATAATCACGGAATATCCTAATCCGCCCCGGATGCGTCCAAATAGCTGACTCATCGATTCGAGCATTTCTTCAGCAAGGCCGCAACGCTCCAAAATGGCGCCCATAAAGGTGAAGAAGGGGATAGCTAGTAATAAGTCGTTTGCCAGTACGCCACCAAAAATACGCTGCGGTATGGCTTGCAAAAAGACGAGGTCAAAAAAACCTTGGCTAATTGCAATTGCAGCAAAGAAAAGTCCGGCAGCCATTAAGGAAAATGCCACTGGAAAGCCGACGAGCATAAACACAATGAGGCCAGCAAACATTAGTGGCGGCATCCACTCCAAAGGAATCATTGTTTGGGCTTCTCGTAAGAGGTAATAGCAGGAGCATCAAACGCATTAGCTTGCAGTAAAGCGACGCGCTTAATGATTTCTGAAAGACCTTGTAAGCACAGCATGAAAAATCCCATCGGCACAACAAACTTAATCGGGTAGCGCAAGAGTCCGCCCGAGTTAATCGAATGCTCGAGGGACAGGAATGAAGGGTAGAACAGAGAGGTCCAGGATAGCCAAGTAAATAGGATGCAGGCAGGCATTAAAAAGAGGCTCAGACCAAATAGATCAACCCAGATGCGGCCGCGCTCTGAAAGGCGTCCGTAAATCAGGTCTACTCTGACATGCTCGTTGCGCTTCAGGGTATTGGAGGCGCCGAGCATCACAGCTGCGGCAAATAAATACCATTGCAATTCCAAAGGCCAGTTATCGCTGAGGTCAAAGCCGTAGCGCATGATTGCATTGGCTGCCGAAATAACACACGACAGCAAAATGAAGATGCTCGCAGCCTTTCCAAGCCACGTATTGATGCTATCGATACTGGATGAGACGCGCTGCCAGAATGCCATCACCGTTCTTAAGGGATGGAGATGGCTAGAGCTTGAGTTCGGCGCGACCACGCTGAACAGCCGCCAAGACTTGCTCTGGTGCAGTACCGCCAGGGTGCTGGCGCGACTGTACCGATCCGGTGACGGTCAACAAGGGAAATACGTCCTCGCTGATCAGATCTGGTCTTGCATCCAGACCGCAGGCAAAGCGCAGCTCCGAGAGGCTCAGGTCAGTTAGGGCGCATTTGCGGTCAACGCATGCTTTGACGGCATGGGCTACCGCCTCATGCGCATCCCGAAACGCCAAGCCCTTTTTAACCAAGTAGTCAGCTAAGTCGGTAGCAGTGGCAAACCCTTCTTCAGCTGCCGCTTGCATCACTGCTTTTTGAACGGCAATGTGCGGAATCATGTCGGCAAAAATACGCAAGGTATCTTGGACGGTATCGACCGCATCAAATAAAGGTTCTTTGTCTTCTTGATTGTCTTTGTTGTAGGCGAGGGGTTGGCTTTTCATGAGGGTAAGCAAGGCAATCAAATCGCCATACACGCGCCCCGTTTTGCCACGAGCAAGTTCGGGTACGTCGGGGTTTTTCTTTTGCGGCATGATCGAGCTGCCCGTACAGAAGCGATCCGGTAAATCAATGAAACCAAAACGCGGGCTGAGCCATAAGATCAGCTCTTCCGATAGGCGTGAGACGTGCATCATCAGCGTCGCCGAAAAGGCACAAAACTCAATCGCAAAATCCCGATCCGATACGGCGTCTAGGGAGTTGGTGCAGATGCCATCAAATCCCAACTTCTGCGCTACCCACTCACGGTCAATCGGGTAGCTAGTTCCGGCCAAGGCGGCAGCTCCGAGCGGCAGGCGATTCATGCGCTTACGGCAATCGGCTAGGCGGCTGGCGTCGCGACTAAACATTTCAAAATAGGCCATGAGGTGATGACCAAAGGTGATCGGCTGCGCCACTTGCAAATGGGTGTGGCCAGGCATGATTGTTGCTGCATGCGTCTCTGCTAAATTCAGCAGGGAAGTGCGTAATACAGTTAAGGAAGCCTGGATCTCATCGATGTTACTACGCAGCCATAAACGCAAGTCGGTAGCCACTTGGTCGTTACGTGAGCGGCCTGTGTGCAGGCGCTTGCCGGCATCGCCAATTAAGGCAGTCAGGCGTGCTTCGATATTGAGGTGAACATCCTCTAGCGCCAACTGCCATTCAAACTGCCCAGCTTCGATTTCTCCTTTGATTTGCGCCATTCCTTTTTGAATGTCCGCCAAATCGGCGGCACTAATGATTTTTTGCTTCGCCAGCATTTCGGCATGAGCCAATGAGCCTTCGATATCGACGAGGGCAAAGCGGTGGTCAAACCCAATGGAGGCGGTATAGCGCTGAACCAGTTCATCGACCGGCTCGGCAAAGCGCGCCGACCAAGCTTGGGCCTTATTGGCCAGGGAATTTTTAGAGGAGCTCATAAAGGCAGTATATTGGTGTCAGTCATCTCTATTTTAAATGTTATGTCCCAACACCCGAAT
>CAWUTW010000138.1:0-4801 GCA_963925585.1 uncultured Polynucleobacter sp.
GTAGCTTAATTGCGTGCGTTTTATTTATTACCATGAATCTAATATACCTGAAATACCTATTTAAGTCAGTTTACGACCGCTAAACCGTTCCCAGCCCCAAATCACATAACCTGAAATGGCATAAATCACGAAGATGCCGAATAAGGTTAAGGGAGGATTGGACGAAATCAGCACAAAAGTCAAAATCATCAAGACCATGACGCCAAAGGGAACGCGGTATCGGATATCGAGGGCCTTGCCACTATAGAAACGGGCATTAGAGACCATGGTCAAGCCCGCATAGATGGTGATGAAAAAGGTGACCCAGGGTATTGCGCTATCCCGTACAGGCATCTTATTGTCGTCTGCAAGCCATATAAATCCAGCGATTAATGCGCCTGCCGCTGGGCTAGGCAGGCCTTGGAAAAACTTCTTATCGACAACCCCGTTGTTGGCGTTGAAACGCGCTAAGCGTAGGGCTGCACCCGCGCAATAGGTAAATGCCGCCAACCAGCCCCACTTACCAAAATCCTTGAGCACCCACTCGTACGCAACCAAGGCCGGAGCAACGCCAAAAGACACCATGTCGGCCAAGGAATCGTATTGCTCACCAAAAGCGCTTTGCGTATTAGTCATCCGCGCAATCCGGCCGTCCATACCATCTAAGACTAAGGATGCAAAGATGGCAATTGCCGCCGCCTCAAACTGGTGATTCATGGCTTGAACGATGGCAAAGAAGCCGCAAAACAGGGCCGCCGTTGTAAATGCATTGGGTAATAGATAAATTCCCTTATTGCGGGCACGGGGCTTAACTAACTCAAGATCCTCAACCTCAAAATCAACGGAGTCATCGGGCTGCTCCTGTGCATCGAAACGATTGCGTCCGCGGGCAATGCGCGTGCGATCAAGGCGATTACGACGACGAAATGGAGTCAATGCGCTTCCTATTTACTGAAGTAAATCCGGTAAATCAATCAAGACCCGGTAAACGAGCCAAAGCCGTTCTGGTTGCAGAGACCTTTTCGCCCACGCTAACCAAAGGCTCAGCAGTTAAAGGCAAATATACATCGACTCGCGATCCAAAGCGAATGAAGCCGTAACGGGATCCGCGCTTGACGTGCTCGCCCGCATGGATGTAGCACAAAATACGCCGTGCAATTAAGCCTGCTACTTGAACCAAAGTAACCGTTTGGCCATTAGCATCGATCACCACCGCATTACGTTCATTTTCGATCGACGCCTTATCCAGCGCCGCATTCACGAACTGCCCCGGGAAATATTGCACCTCTTTGACAAAGCCATTGACCGAGCAGCGGTTGGAGTGGACGTTGAATACATTCATAAACACGCTAATCTTGATTGCTTCACGATTAGCATACGGATCCTGGGTCTTTTCAACCACAACAATCCGGCCATCTGCGGGGGATAGAACCAAATCACGACCCAGTGGCGCGATGCGCTGGGGGTCGCGAAAAAACTGCAGTACAAAAAAGAAAATGATCCACAGAGGCAAAGCCCATACAAATCCAGCATACTGCTGGACTAGCACCGTCGCCACCCCAACGACTGCCAAATAGGGCCAGCCTTCTTTCGCAATAATCGGGTGGGGATACATCATGGGTGCTCTGCGCCTTCTTAAGTGGTGGTTTAGTTCTTTGACTGATCGACTAATTTATTCTTTGCAATCCAAGGCATCATCGCGCGCAGTTTCTCGCCCACGATTTCAATTTGGTGTTCTGAATTCAAGCGGCGACGCGAGATTAAGGTTGGTGCGCCTGCTTTATTCTCCAAAATAAAGCTCTTGGCATATTCGCCGGTCTGAATGTCTTTGAGGCACTGACGCATTGCATTCTTGGTGTCTTCCGTCACGATGCGCGGACCAGTAACGTATTCACCGTACTCGGCATTGTTCGAGATCGAGTAATTCATGTTGGCAATACCGCCCTCATAGATTAAATCCACAATTAACTTGAGCTCATGCAAGCACTCAAAGTAAGCCATCTCTGGCGCGTAACCCGCTTCGACCAAGGTCTCGTAACCGGCCTTGATGAGCTCTACAGTACCGCCACAAAGAACAGCCTGCTCACCGAATAAATCGGTTTCGGTTTCTTCGCGGAAATTAGTTTCAATGATGCCGGCACGGCCGCCGCCATTGGCAGTTGCATACGATAGGGCGAGATCACGCGCCGAACCGGATTTGTCTTGGTATACCGCGATCAAGTGGGGAACACCACCGCCCTGACTATAGGTGCCGCGCACCGTATGGCCTGGGGCCTTTGGGGCAATCATGATGACGTCTAAATCAGCGCGGGGCTGAACTTGACCGTAGTGCACATTAAAGCCATGGGCAAACGCCAGGGCCGCGCCCTGCTTGATATTGCCATGCACTTCACTCTTATAGACCTCTGCTATTTGCTCATCAGGCAGAAGCATCATGACTATGTCGGCATCCTTTACCGCTTCTGCTACTTCCTTCACGGTCAAGCCAGCATTGGCTGCTTTTTTCCATGATGCGCCATCTTTGCGCAAGCCAACAGTAACCTTGACGCCTGAATCGTTTAAGTTCAATGCATGCGCGTGGCCCTGTGAACCATAACCAATGATGGTGACTTTTTTGCCTTTAACCAGGGATAAATCCGCGTCTTTATCGTAAAAAACTTTCATGCTATTTCCTTGTCTTTAAATCGTAGTAAATGGGTTAAACAAATGGGGTTATAAGTAAATTCCGAATGAAGCAAATTAGACCTTCAAAATACGTTCGCCGCGGCCGATACCCGAGCCGCCAGAACGAACTGTTTCCAGAATGGAAGCGCGGTCGATCGAATCAATGAAGGCGTCGAGCTTGGAGCCATCGCCAGTCAATTCAATGGTGTAGCTCTTGTCAGTCACATCAATGATGCGGCCACGGAATATATCGGTGGTGCGCTTGAGCTCTTCGCGCTCTTTACCCACTGCGCGAACTTTGATCAGCATCAGTTCGCGCTCAATGTGCGAGCCTTCGGTCAAATCAAATACTTTCACGACTTCAACCAAGCGATTGAGGTGCTTGGTGATTTGCTCAATTACATCTTCAGAACCAATCGTTACGATCGTCATGCGCGACAGGGATGGATCTTCAGTCGGGGCAACGCTAAGTGTTTCAATGTTGTAACCACGCGCCGAGAAGAGACCGACGACACGGGACAACGCGCCCGGCTCATTCTCCAGTAATACAGAAATAATGTGACGCATTACAGATCCTCACTACCCAAGAGCATTTCAGTAATGCCCTTACCAGCTTGCACCATTGGCCAAACGTTTTCTTCCGGATCGGTTTGGAAGTCCATGAAGACTGTACGATCTTTCAAGCGAATGGCTTCCTTAAGGGCTGGCTCGACATCCGCTTTGGTCTCAATCAGCATGCCGACGTGACCAAAGGCTTCCGCCAACTTCACAAAGTCAGGCAACGAGTCCATGTACGAGCTGGAATAGCGGCGGTTATAGGTCAACTCCTGCCACTGGCGCACCATACCTAAATACCGGTTGTTAAGCGACACAATTTTGACTGGGGTGTTGTACTGCTTACAGGTCGACAATTCTTGAATGCACATCTGAATCGAGCCTTCACCCGTGATGGTGAATACGTCTTGATCTGGAAATGCCTTCTTGATACCCATGGCGTAAGGCAGGCCAACGCCCATGGTGCCAAGGCCGCCTGAATTAATCCAGCGACGGGGCTTATCGAACTTGTAAAACTGCGCTGCCCACATTTGATGCTGACCAACGTCAGAACAAATAAAGGCATCGCCGCCCGTGAGTTCCCATAACTTTTCAACTACGTATTGGGGTTTCACAATCTGCGAATCACGGTCGTACTTTAAGCAGTCTTTTTTGCGCCACTCGTTGATCTGCTCCCACCACTTTGCAAGGTGGGCGTTGTTTTTGAGTGGGCCGGCCGCCTTGATTTGGCTGGTCATCTCCACTAAAACTTCTTTCAGATTACCAACGATCGGCACATCCACCTTAACGCGCTTGGCAATTACCGATGGATCAATATCAATGTGAATGATCTTGCGGGGGTGGCTTGCAAAGTGCTGCGTATTGCCAATCACGCGATCATCAAAACGCGCGCCAATGGCGATCAACACATCCGAGTGCTGCATGGCCATATTGGCTTCATAAGTGCCGTGCATACCAAGCATGCCCACAAACTGGGGGCTAGTACCCGGGAAACCGCCCAGGCCCATTAAGGTATTGGTCACTGGGTAACCTAGTGCATCTGCAAAGGCTTTGAGCTCAGGCGCAGCATCCGACAGAATAACGCCGCCACCGGTGTAAATGAATGGGCGCTCCGCTTCCAATAACAAGGAAACCGCTTTGCGAATCTGACCGCTGTGGCCGCGCAAAACCGGGTTGTAAGAACGCATGGTCAGCTCTTCGGGGTAAATGAACTGACCCTTCATTGCTGAAATGTCTTTCGGAATATCAACCAGCACGGGGCCGGGTCTTCCGGTCTGCGCAATGTGAAAGGCTTTCTTTAGCGTGAGCGATAAATCATTAATGTCTTTCACCAAAAAATTGTGTTTGACGATGGGTCGCGTAATGCCAACCGTATCGGCTTCTTGGAATGCGTCCTCACCAATCGCATAGGTGGGCACATTGCCCGTAATGATGACCATGGGAATGGAATCAGTGTAAGCAGTCGCAATACCAGTGACGGCATTGGTAACGCCAGGACCAGAGGTCACTAAGGCGACGCCAACTTTGCCTGTAGCACGGGCATACCCATCGGCAGCATGCACAGCTGCTTGCTCATGGCGCACCAAAATGTGCTCAAACTTGT
>CAWUTW010000139.1:0-14765 GCA_963925585.1 uncultured Polynucleobacter sp.
ACCCCCGAATGGAAGAAGTTCATGGCCGACGGCGCCTTTAACCAAACCTTCATGAGCGGCAAAGAGTTTGATAAGTGGCTGGACGCCAACGCTGCCCTGCACAAGCAACTCATGCAAGAAGCAGGCTTTATTGCGAAGTAAAGTCACACTCATGGCGAAACGAAGTTCGCCGAATGCCGAAAACGCCTGGTGACCCCAGGCGTTTTTTTATTTCACGGTAATGTGCTCAGGATTACTGAGGGGCATGCCACGCATCGGCGTAGCTAGAATGGATTGCACCAAAGGATGCTGGATGCGTTTATCCGACCGTATGGCGTAAAAGTATTCATGAATATCTTCGCAGGCGCCCACTGGATGGACTTGGTAACGGTGTTCGAGCTCCGATAACAAAATGGATGCTGCCGGAAATACACCGAAGCCACTCGATCCAAAGGTAACCATTAAGGCATTGTCTTCAAATTCCCCAACGATATTGGGTGTGATGCCCAGCTTTTCAAACCACAAATCCAATTTAAATCGCACTGTCGAGTGGTAGGTCGGCATGATGACTGGAATGCTAGCCAGGCTATAGGGAAAATTCTCTTTTGCTTGTTCAAGTAATTCTGCAGATGCAAGCCAGCTTACCGGCGAATGCCCTAGCTCCTGACTATACAAGCTCATGTTTTTGTTAACGGGAGCAGGGCGATCAGCAAAAACCAAATCGAGGCGATGTAAGGCTAAATCAGCCAGTAAATCCTCAAACTCCCCTTCATGGCAGACCAACTGAATTTGCTGCTCATGAATGATGCTGTCCAGCAATTCCTTGCTGACGAGCTTAGGCAAGCCATCGGCAACGCCCAAGGCCAAGCGATTGCGCGGTATGGCGGCAGAGCCACTCACAATGCTGGGTAATCGTTCACCGATTTGGAAGATTTGGTCAGCCAACTTCATCGCCGCAAATCCAGCATCGGTTAATGCTAAGCCGCGTCCTGCGGGCTTAAACAGAAGGTGGCCTAGGTCTTTTTCGAGCTCATGCACTTGAGAGCTGACGGTTTGAACGGCAATATTGAGTCTGCTAGCAGCCTTGGTCATGCTGCCTTCCTTGGCTACCACCCAAAAGTAATGCAAGTGCCTGTAATTAAAGTGCTGTGTCATGCTTTCATACCCATGATTTTCTCCAGAATCCCCACGTATTATAGGATAACATTCAGTAAATAACGAAAATATATTACATAATTATCTACTTTTAAATGAATGAATTTAAGTCTAAAGTTCATATATCAACATCCACAAGGAGTAGATAAATATGAAAATCACCACTAAAAGCCGTTATGCCGTCGAGGCCTTGGTTAGTTTAGCCAGTCAGTCTCAAGGTAAATATGCGATTAACTTGCAAAAACATCAGCAAGCAGACCGATATTTCTGTTTCCTACTTAGAGCAGATTTTCAGTAATTTGAAAACCGCCCAACTAATTGACAGCCACAAAGGTCCAGGCGGGGGTTACTGGTTAACACGCGAGCCGCATGAGGTGTCGATTGGAGATATCATGCGCGCGGTTGATCACAGCAAAGGATCTGTTGCAGACGGTTTGGATGGTGCGATCTGGCGTGACTTAGCGATCAAGATGGAGTCCTATATGGATTCGATTTCCTTAGCTACCTTATTGCCGCCAAATAGTAGCTCACCCGATTTACCGGATGCCAATTTGATCCATAAAAAAGTCGATCAAAAGAAAGCAAAGAAAATGCTGAGTAAGTTAAAGCCCATGATTGCGCAGTCACCCAAGCGCATGGCAAAAGACATCGGCAGCATTGCGAATTCGGTGTTTAGCTGGGGCGGGCAACTCAACGGTAAGGCGCTTAAAAGCTAAAACGCCTCACGTCGACCGCAAAAGGGCTATGCGATCGTCATAGCCCTTTGTTTTTTTGGCTGTCACATATACGTCATATATTTCCATTATCATGGAAATATGAAAAATAACGACGCAGTCAACGCATTTCTCGCCTTAGGGCAAGAATCCAGGCTCAATGTGTTTCGTTTGATTGTTCAAAAAGGCGATGTCGGTTTAACGCCAACGCAGATCCACGAAATGCTGGGCATACCCAATGCTACCTTGAGCTTTCATTTAAAAGAATTGATGCAGGCCCAGCTAATCACGCAAGAGCGCCAAAGCCGCAATTTAATTTACCGACCCAATGCGGTTCACACCGCGGCCTTAGTTGAATTTCTACTCGATAACTGCTGCGGCGGCCAATCTTGTCTTCCCAAACCCCATACTCGAAAGGCAAAAGCCCAATGAAGCCATACAACATTCTATTTTTGTGCACCCACAATTCCGCACGCTCTGTTTTAGGAGAGGCATTGGCTTCAACCCATCCGAGCGGCCGCTTCATTGGCTACTCTGCGGGCTCTACACCTGGCACAAAAGTGAATCCTTTTGCCGCTGAAATTGCTCGCGAACTCGGATACGACAACAGTAAATTACGCTCTAAAAACTGGGATGAATTCGCCTTACCCGATGCGCCTAAGATGGATTTCATTATTACGGTTTGTGATAACGCAGCGGGCGAAGTATGTCCAATTTGGCCAGGTCAACCAGCTACCGCCCATTGGGGTTTTCCGGACCCATCGCAAGTGAGCGGCAGTGACGAGGATAAGCGCCGGGCTTTTCGGGACGTGATGATTGGCCTTAAAAAACGCATTGATATGCTGGTCGATCTTCCCCTTGAAAAACTCGATGCACTTTCCATTCAGAACGAACTTAAAAAACTAGCGAAGGTATAAACGTGGGACTATTTGAGCGGTTTTTAACGGTCTGGGTTGGTCTTGGCATCGCTGCTGGCGTAGTGCTTGGCCTACTCATTCCGGGGGTATTCCAGGCTATTGCACTGATGGAGTTTGCGCACGTCAATCTCGTGGTTGCCGTTCTCATTTGGATCATGATTTACCCGATGATGATCCAAATTGATTGGAGTGCTGTAAAAGACATTCACAAAAAACCGCAAGGCTTGATTCTGACTTTGGTGATCAACTGGTTAGTTAAGCCCTTCACGATGGCTGCATTGGGCGTACTCTTTTTCCAATACCTCTTTGCGCCTTGGGTAGATCCCCAGTCAGCCCAAGAGTACATCGCTGGGATGATCTTGTTGGGTGTTGCACCCTGTACTGCAATGGTTTTTGTTTGGAGCCAACTGGTTAAGGGCGATGCCAACTACACCTTAGTACAGGTGTCGGTGAACGACTTGATTATGGTGGTGGCCTTTGCGCCCATTGCTGCTTTTCTATTGGGCGTAACCGATGTCACGGTACCGTGGGAAACACTTCTCATATCGACTGTTCTATATGTAGTCTTACCACTCGTCGCTGGCATTGCAACCCGCTATGCTTTAGCCAAGAGATCCCATGATGCAGTAAGGCAGTTTGTCGCGCAATTGAAGCCTTGGTCGATCGTCGGTTTGATCGCAACCGTTGTGTTGCTCTTTGGGTTTCAGGCGAATACGATTATTGATAAGCCGCTTGTCATTGTCTTGATCGCAATCCCATTGATTCTGCAGACCTATGGCATTTTCTTCATCAGCTGGTGGGCTGCTAAACGACTGAAGTTGCCGCATGATGTAGCAGGCCCAGCTTGTTTGATTGGAACATCGAACTTTTTTGAGCTGGCAGTTGCGGTAGCCATTTCCTTATTTGGCCTGAACTCAGGCGCAGCCTTAGCCACGGTGGTGGGCGTCTTGGTGGAAGTGCCAGTCATGCTTTCCTTGGTGGCCATGCTCAATAAGTGGGGCCATGACTCCAATTGATGCCACCACGATGACTGATTTGCCACAGCTCGATGTAGCCAGCTTTGCCATTCCCAATACGGCTCAATTTCAGCATCCCCAGCCTAACCATCCGCCGCGCTTTTTATTGCTGTACGGATCATTGCGCGCGCGTTCATTTAGTCGGCTCTTGACGGAAGAAGCGGCTCGCATTCTGACATTAATGGGTGGCGAGGTAAAGATCTTCAATCCGAGCGGCTTGCCTTTGCCGGACGATGCCCCTGAAACCCACCCCAAGGTAGCCGAACTGCGACAACTTTGCCAATGGTCTGAAGGGATGGTGTGGTGTTCGCCAGAGCGCCATGGTGCGATGACCGGTATTTTAAAGGCGCAAATCGATTGGGTACCACTGAGTATCGGCGCCGTTCGCCCAACCCAAGGTAAGACCTTGGCCCTGATGCAAGTTTGCGGCGGCTCTCAATCCTTTAATGCGGTTAATCAAATGCGCGTACTGGGCCGCTGGATGCGCATGATCACAATTCCAAATCAGTCATCGGTTGCCAAAGCGTTTCTGGAGTTTGATGAGCATGATCGCATGAAGCCTTCACCCTTTTTTGATCGCGTCGTGGATGTGCTCGAAGAGTTGTATAAATTTACCCTGCTGACCCGAGGTAATGCCAGTTACCTAGTCGATCGGTATAGCGAGCGTAAAGAAAGTGCTGAAGCCCTCATGCAGCGAGTCAACCAAGGCTCCTAACTTTGCATGCCCATGCCCTAAGGCGCAGTAAAGCAGACTCGCTTAAATCGAGACTACTTTGTTGGGATTGAGGATGTTGTCTGGGTCGAGCGCGCGCTTAATGGCTTTCATCATGTCGTGTGCTACTGGGCCGCGGTGCGCGCGGAGATCATCCAGCTTGAGTTGACCCACGCCGTGCTCAGCGGAGATCGAGCCGCCGCATAGTTCAACCTGTGCATAGACCAGTTCATGAATGGCGGTTTCTTCGGCTTGATTAAATGCATGCGGATCGACGCCCTTCGGCGGCGCAATGTTGTAATGCAAATTACCGTCCCCGAGATGCCCAAAATTGATAATCCGGATGCCAGGATACGTGCTGCGCATTAGAGCATCGGTAGTTTGCATAAACTGATCTAAGCTCGATAAGGGCAGGGTGATGTCGTGTTTTAAGTTCGCCCCTTCTTGTGCCTGGGCGAGGGTGATGTGTTCCCGCATCTGCCAAAAAGCCTGTGCTTGCGATAGATTGCTAGCAATGATGGCATCGGATATCAAACCCTCTTCTAGGGCTGTCTCTAGTATTTGCTCCAGCAAGAGCTGTACATGCTCTTCGCTCTCATGATCGGATAACTCAATTAGGATGGTGTAAGGTGGTTTATTACTCAGCGGATTGGCCATCTGCGGAAAATGGCTGGCACACAAATCCAAAGATTCCTGCGTCATCATCTCAAATCCGGTGAGGAGCGATGCCGCTCGCTTTTGAAACAAACCCAAGAGTGCAATCGCCGATGGAATGCCGCTGGTGGCAACTAGGGCAGTCCACTGGGATAAGGGCAAGGGGTATAGCTTTAACACGGCTGCAGTAATAATTCCGAGGGTACCTTCTGAACCAATGAAGAGATCGCGCAAGTCATATCCGGTATTGTCTTTGCGCAGCCCTTTAAGACCATGCCAGATTTCCCCTTGCGCAGTCACAACTTCTAAGCCCAAACACAGGTCCCGTGCATTGCCATACCGTAAGACGTTGGTGCCGCCAGCATTGGTTGCCAAATTACCACCGATCATGCAGCTGCCTTCCGCCCCTAAACTTAAAGGAAAGAGCTGACCTATCTTGGCAGCTGTTTCTTGAATCGATTGCAAAATGCAGCCGGCTTCAACCGTCATGGTTTGATTAGCGATGTCGGTACTGCGAATGCGGTTCATGCGTTTTAAGCTGAGCACGATTTCGTGGCCGCTTGGCAAGGGAGTGGCGCCACCACAAAAGCCAGTATTACCACCTTGCGTCACAATCGGCACCATGGCAGTGATGCAGCACTTCACAATCGTAGCAACCTCATCGGTATTTGAAGGCATTACTACTGCAATAGCTTTACCGGTAAATCGCTTACGCCAATCCGTTAAAAAGGGCGCCTTGTCTTCCGCACTGACGAGAACGTAGTTCGGCCCTACAATCGATTGCAATTCGGCGACAAACGATTCGGTATGCATGGCTTGATTAATTATTTCTTCGGTTGCTGGTCAGACTGCTGCTCGGATTGCAATTCTTTTTCTTTTTTCTGCCGTTTGTATTCTTGTTTGAGGGGCTTCAAATACATTAGTACTGCAATAAAACCAATCAGACTGAGTAGCGTTTCTAACACGGCCATCCAAAAATTGGCACCGGTTTCAAATAAGCGCACTAAGCCTTCGGTCATGTAAATCAAAATCAGCATCGAGGCCCATTGCATGGTGTAGTTCTTGGCTTTCCAGATACCCGGTATGGCAAATAGCAAAGGTAGGCCCTTGAGTGCCATCCACGAGCCACCTGGCCTCAATGGGGCAATAAACCATTCCCATGCTACGCAGAGAAGGAACAGTCCGGCGAACGCAGCGGTTGCGATTAAGACGTATTTATCTTTCGCCTCAATTGACTGCAGCAAGGAAGGGTCGCTGTTTGGCATTTAGTGTCCCGACTGGAGTTGCAAGGCAATCTGCGCTAAGCGTTTGCCTTGCGCAATCGCTAAGCGCTTTTCTTCTGGGCTAATGGGTACGCTGCCATTGCCGTGCGCTAAGTGCGTTGCGCCGTAGGGACTACCACCAGTCGACGTGGTCATTAGATCCGGTTCGCTGTAGGGTAAGCCGACCAGAAGCATGCCGTGGTGTAGAAGCGGAATCATCATGCTAAGTAAAGTCGTTTCTTGACCACCATGCAAGCTACCGGTGCTGGTAAAAACGCAGGCGGGTTTGCCACTCAATGCGCCGCTGAGCCATTGTGCGCTACTACCATCCCAGAAGTACTTCATGGGGGCGGCCATATTGCCAAAGCGGGTGGGTGAGCCCATGGCTAAACCAATGCATTCTTCTAAATCACTATATTCCGCGTAGGGCGCTCCATTCTCCGGCACTGCGGGTTCGGTCGCTTCGCAGACGCTCGAGACGGCTGGTACACAGCGTAGCCGAGCACTCGCACCCGGTACGGACTCAATGCCTTCCGCAATGAGCCGCGCCAAATCCCGAGTGGCACCGTTGCTGGAGTAAAACAGCACTAATATGTCGGCAGTATTCATAAAGTAAAGCCCATTCTTCTTCTCAAATTCTATTCAATCATGGCCGTATGCCTTGGTATCTCTTATGATACGGCGATGCAGCTCATTCGTAATCCCCAATTATGGCTTGCTTTGGCCCGTGAGTTAGGTCAGCGCAATCGCCACCTGTTGCTAAATCAAGTGGCGGGCAGCCTGGCCTTTACGACGACCCTGGCTTTGGTGCCGATGTTTACGGTCGGGTCGATCCTGATTGGCTATGTGCCACAGGTCATTGAGATGAAATACGCCCTGCAAGAATGGGTATTAAATACCTATTTGCCTGGCGGCATCAACCAGCCCATTTTGCGTTACATCGATCAGTTTTCTGATAAAGCCAAGGGATTAACCTTATTTGGTTTGGCGGGCTTATTTGTGACGACCGTACTCACGATGGCGGTGATTGAGAAGGCCTTTAATCACATCTGGCAGATTAAAGCGAGGAGGCCATTTTTTAAACGCGCAGCCATCTATTTTTCCGCCACGATTCTAGGTCCCCTAGTTTTGGGTATCGGCATTTACCTCAGCGGGTGGTTGTTAAGTGCAACTCAGGGATTGACCGACGCAGTCTCGATGCGGTTTGAGGTATTCGCCCTCGTTATTCCGCTTCTCCTCACCATCAGTTTATTTACCTTGGTCTACAAAGTGTTGCCATTCACCTTGATTGCATGGGGCGATGCCCTCATCGGCGCCTTGTTTGCTGCGATCGTATTTGAGTTAATGAAATACGGTTTCGGTTTTTTTGTGACGAAAGTACCGTTTTATAAAACCGTTTACGGCACCTTCGCCATCCTGCCATTGGCACTGATTTGGATTTACGTGACGTGGTGGGTAACCTTGGCTGGCGCATTGCTAGTAGCCAATATGCCCTTGATTCGTTCTGGCTTACTGCAAACTCAGCAGCCGAAGTAAGGGCGATTTCGCCTTGCAAGCACTTGGCCTTAGGGCTATATTGGAATCAGTTTGGCCGCATCGATCAAGGAGCAAGTATGAAAGTCAGTGATATTTTGCAGGTGAAGGGCAGTGCACTCTTCACCGTAGCACCCGATACTCCTTTGCAAACCGCCATTTTGGTGATGAGTGAACACGATATTGGTTCATTGGTCGTGATGGACTACGAGAAGCTCATTGGGATACTGACCTTCCGTGAAGTGATTAAAACCTTGGCATCGCATCGCGGTACCGTCGACGGGCTTACCGTCCGCTCAGTAATGAGTGCGAATCCCTTAACCTGCTCGATGGATACAGAACTCGATGAGGTTCGCCGTATTATGCTCACCCAGCATGCGCGCTATTTGCCGGTGGTGGACCGCCAGGTATTGATGGGGGTGATTTCTTTTTACGACGTAGCGAAGGCTGTGGTCGAGGCCCAGGACTTTGAAAACTCCATGCTCAAGGCCTACATTCGGGATTGGCCTAGCGATGAAACGGAAAAAACCGCAAACTAAGCCCCCAATGCCAGCAATGCCATAATGGTGGTATGTCTGGAAATACCTTAGGCCTCCTATTTAGCGTGACTACCTTCGGGGAGTCCCACGGCCCTGCGATTGGCGCGGTGGTCGACGGCTGCCCACCAGGAATGCTGCTATGTGAAGCTGATTTACAGCACGACTTGGATCGACGCAAGCCAGGTACATCACGCCACGTAACCCAGCGCAAAGAAGAGGATCGGGTAGAGATTCTGTCGGGCATATTCGAGGGCAAAACAACCGGAACACCGATCGCACTGTTAATTCGCAATACGGATCATCGCAGCCAGGATTACGGCAACATTTTGCAAACCTTCCGGCCCGGCCATGCCGACTATGCCTACCATCACAAGTATGGCTTTCGAGATCCGCGTGGGGGCGGACGCTCTTCTGCCCGTTTGACGGCACCGGTAGTAGCAGCAGCAGCGATTGCCAAAAAATGGCTGTATGAAAAATATGGCACCCACATTTACGGTTACATGAGCCAATTGGGTGAGCTTACTGTGCCCTTTGAGGATGTGAAGCACATCAAGCACAATCCCTTCTTTGTGGCCAACCATTCCATGTTGCCCCAACTGGAAGACTATATGGATGCCTTGCGCAAAGCAGGTGATTCCTGTGGCGCCAAGATAGAGGTGCGCGCAACGCACATACCCATGGGCCTGGGCGAACCTTTATTTGATAAGCTCGATGCCGATATTGCCCACGTCATGATGGGGATTAATGCAGTGAAGGGTGTTGAGATTGGCGCTGGCTTTGCAGCGGTATCGCAGCGCGGCAGTGAGCATGGCGATGAGTTGCATCCCGATGGCTTTGCTAGTAATAACTCGGGTGGCACATTGGGTGGCATTAGTACCGGCCAAGACTTACGTGTTGCCATTGCGATCAAGCCAACCTCGAGCATCATGAGCCCTAAAGAATCGATTGACCTGGATGGCAAGCCGATGACGGTGCAAACCAAAGGGCGGCATGATCCTTGCGTTGGTATTCGGGCAACCCCGATTGCCGAGGCCATGTTGGCATTGGTTTTAATGGACCATGCTTTGCGTCATCGTGCCCAGTGCGCTGATGTTCAGGTCGCTATGACCGCAATTCCAGGCGCTCGTCCTGGTACGCAGTCTTCCTAAAGTAACAATACGCATGACGCTTTCGGTACGTTGGGCCTTCGGGTCCTTTTTCTTTTTGTACTTTGCCTACGTTGGACTCATTTCGCCTTTTGCTAGCCTGTATTTTTTAGATAAGGGGTTTAGTGCGATTGAAATTGCGGTGCTGATGTCGATGTTGCAGGTCACGCGTATCTTAGGGCCATTTTCGTGGGGCTGGTTATCAGACTACCTGTCGAATCGGATCGGCATTATTCGTTTTTGTGCAGCACTTGCGAGCCTCGTGTTCTTGTGCATCTTTTTTCTGGAAAGCTACGTCGCGTTTTTTGTTTGGATGTTTATTTTGCACACCATTTTAAGTAGCCTGACTCCGCTGGGGGAGGCAGCTACGGTGCATGCTTTATTTAAAGACAACTCCTTTGATAAGCGCTATGGACGATTACGTTTATGGGGGTCGATCGGCTTTATCTGTATGGTGCTTTTGGCTGGTGAATTTTTTGATCGCTATGGGATTACCTGGTTTCCGTGGATTGGAGCTGCAGTCCTCTTTTTGTTGGCAATCGATACCTGGTGCATGCGTGAGCCCACGCTCGATCGTCGTCCGATGGTGCGCGGGGAGCTGCGCAGTGTTTTAGTCAATCCCGATGTCCGTTGGTTTTTAGTCTCAGGCTTTTTTATGATCTTTGCGCACGCTGCCTTGTATGTTTTTTTCTCCTTGTATCTCGTTAGCCTGGGATACGATAAATGGGAGATTGCTCTGTTTTGGGCGCTAGGCGTTTTTGCTGAAGTGGTTTTCTTTTACTTTCAGAGTAAGGTGCTCAGCAGACTGAATCCTGAAGTCGTGTTGCAAGCTACTTTTGGCATGGGGGTTGTGCGCTTCATGCTGATTGCCTTGTATCCGACCACTGCCGTATTGATATTGGCGCAGGTATTGCATGCTGGTACCTTTGCAGCGCACCACAGTGCCAGCGTCAAACTGATTCAGCGCTGGTTCTCAGGCCCCTTGCAAGCCCGTGGTCAGGCCTTGTTCACCACGGTATCATATGGCCTAGGCGGCACGCTGGGCGGCCTTACTGCAGGCTGGGTTTGGGAAGCGTTGCAGCCACGGGATGTGTTTGTGATGTCGGCTTTGGCCTGCGGCCTTGCGGGCCTGGCGATTCAGAAAGTACGTCCTCACGCGCTTTAGTATGGAGCAAATTCCATACAGGTATCTTGCAATTACATGGATGAATAGTTTGGACCGCCGCCACCTTCGGGCGTAATCCAAATAATATTTTGCGTGGGATCTTTGATGTCACAACTTTTGCAATGCACGCAGTTTTGCGCATTAATTTGCAATTGCATTTCGCCATTCTTCTCAACGTATTCGTATACGCCAGCAGGGCAATAGCGTTGCTCTGGGCCGGCATAGGTTTTTAAGTTGACCTTTACCGGTACCGATGCATCTTTAAGTGTGAGGTGGGCTGGTTGATCTTCCGCATGATTAGTATTGGAAATAAATACCGAAGAGAGGCGATCAAAAGTAATCTTGCCGTCGGGCTTGGGGTAATCGATCGGTTGATGCTGCGCTGCCGGCTCAAGGCATTCGTGATCGGCACGGCGGTTGTGAATTGTCCATGGCGGATTACCACCCAATAGCTTTTGCTCAAGGCCGACCATGACTGTACCGAGGTAGAGTCCTTTGGCCATCCATGGCTTGAAGTTTCTGGCTTGATTTAGCTCGGTATGCAGCCAGCTGTTTTCAAACGCACTGGGATAGGCCGATAAGATGTCGTTGGAGCGATTCTCGGTAATCGCATTCACGGCAGCATCCGCGGCCAACATCCCCGTTTTGATTGCGGCATGGCTGCCTTTAATGCGCGAAGCATTGAGGTAACCCGCATCGCAGCCAATCAGAGCGCCTCCCGGGAAAACTGTTTGTGGCAGGCTATTTAATCCGCCCGCAGCAATGGCTCTAGCGCCATACTCTAGGCGCTTACCGCCTTCAAAGGTGGGCCGAATGGCAGGGTGCAATTTGTAGCGTTGAAACTCTTCAAATGGACTCAAGTAGGGATTCTTGTACGACAGACCAACTACTAGACCAACCGCTACCAAATTAGTCCCAAAGTGATACAAGAAAGATCCGCCGTAGGTTTGTGCGTCTAGTGGCCAACCTGCGGTATGCACCACCAACCCAGGGTGATGCTCCTCGGGTTTGACTTCCCAGAGTTCCTTAATGCCGAGGCCATAGCTCTGTGGATCGCGGTCCCGGTTTAAATCAAAGCGTTGCATCAGTTGTTTTCCTAAATGGCCTCTGGCTCCCTCGGCAAAGAGGGTGTACTTTGCCAGCAGTTCCATGCCAAGCTGAAAGTGATCGCCGTGCTCGCCTGATTTCGTAATGCCCATGGAGCCCGTTGCAACGCCCCGTACCGCACCGTGTTTGTTGTACAGAATCTCTGCTGCAGCAAAACCCGGAAACACATCCACGCCAAGCGCTTCTGCTTGCTCACCCAACCAGCGGGTGAGGTGAGCCAGGCTGATGATGTAATTACCCTCATTTTTGAAGCATGCCGGCAAAATCCAATTGGGGAATCGGTAGGATTTTTCCTTGGTTAAGAAAAGAAACTGATCTGCGCTGACCGGCGTATTTAGCGGCGCCCCCCGTTCTTGCCAGTCTGGAAATAATTCAGTGAGGGCTCTGGGATCCATGACTGCCCCCGACAGAATATGGGCGCCGATTTCAGAGCCTTTTTCGAGGACGCAAACGCTAATCTCGCGATTACGGCTAGCAGCGAGCTGTTTGGCGTGGATTGCAGCCGATAGCCCAGCAGGGCCGCCGCCAACAATCACTAGGTCATATTCCATTGCCTCGCGGACGGCGCTGTTATTGGTGGCAAATTCAGTCATAGCATTAGTTTAGTTCCATTCGCCGCTTCTATTTAGGGATCGCACGCATTTACCTTCAAGGGCGCCTGAAATGAGCAGTCCTCTCCCCGGGGAAGCTCTAAGGGTATGATTATGTTTTTCCACTTTTGCATACATTTTTAGGACAAAAGCCCATGAATAAGAGCTACCCATCGGCAATCGAGGCATTGCGCGGTGTATTAAAAGATGGTCAGACCATTGCGGTCGGTGGCTTCGGCCTTTGCGGCATTCCCGAGGCCTTGATCGAAGCAGTCCGTGACTTAGGGGTGCAAAACCTTACGGCGATTTCAAATAATGCCGGCGTCGATGGGTTTGGCCTTGGCTTGTTATTGGAATCGCGTCAGGTCAAAAAAATGATCGCATCCTATGTGGGCGAGAACAAAGAATTTGAGCGCCAGTATTTGGCCGGTGAATTGGAATTGGAATTCACGCCCCAAGGCACTCTGGCTGAAAAGTTGCGGGCAGGCGGTTGCGGTATTCCGGGATTTTTCACCAAGACGGGTGTGGGCACCATGGTTGCCGAAGGCAAGGACGTGCGCTCGTTTGATGGTGAGGATTACATTTTAGAGCGTGCATTGATTCCCGATGTTTCCCTGGTTAAAGCGTGGAAGGCCGATCGCGCAGGTAATTTGGTGTACCGCTACACCGCGCGCAACTTCAATCCCATGGTTGCGATGGCTGGCAAAGTAACGATTGTTGAAGTAGAAGAGATTGTGGAAAACGGCGCGCTCGATCCAGATCAAATTCATACTCCCAGTATTTACGTGACTCGCCTCGTGCTCAATGCCAATCCCGAAAAGCGGATTGAGCAACGCACATTGACACAAGCCGCTTAAAGGAAAAGAAGATGCCGTGGAATAGAAATGAAATGGCAGCGCGCGCTGCCAAAGAATTACAAGATGGTTTTTACGTCAACCTCGGAATTGGGATGCCAACCTTGGTTGCCAATTATGTTCCCAAAGACATGGAAGTCTGGTTGCAATCGGAAAACGGTTTACTTGGCATTGGTCCATTTCCGACCGAAGCAGAGGTGGATGCCGATTTAGTGAACGCAGGTAAGCAAACCATCACCCTGATCCCTGGATCTGCCATTTTTTCTTCGGCGGATTCCTTCGGCATGATTCGGGGCGGAAAGATCAACATTGCTATTTTGGGTGCGATGCAAGTAAGCGAGCATGGCGATCTAGCCAACTGGATGATTCCAGGCAAGATGGTTAAAGGCATGGGCGGCGCGATGGATTTAGTCGCCGGCGTTAAGCATGTCGTGGTCTTGATGGAGCACGTTGCCAAGAAAAAAGACGGCACGGAAGAGATCAAGATTTTGCCTAAATGCACATTGCCCCTGACCGGATTGGGTGTAATTAATCGCATCATCACGGATTTAGGCGTGCTCGACATCACTCCGAAGGGTTTAAAGCTAATGGAGTTAGCCCCTGGCGTGACAAAAGAAGAGATCATTGCCAAAACAGGCGCCCCAGTTGACGTTACAGGGTTGTAATTTAATGAAATAATGGGATCAACCATGGTTGATCCCCGCTCTTCCCCTCCTCCAGCAGCAGAAGCAGCCGACGCTGACCAGTACAGCCTGTTGCACATCCATAAGCGCGGCGATGCCGCGCATTCCCATTGCCGCGAGACTTCCAATGCATCCTTGTTGGCAATAGCGCTGGCGATTACCTTTTCCTTCGCGATTGTTGAGGCGATTGCGGGCTATCTAGCTGGGTCGCTTGCCTTGCTTTCCGATGCAGCGCACATGGTGACCGACGCCGCCGCGCTTGGACTTGCCCTCTTTGCGCAAATTGTTTCACGCCGCCCCCCATCGGCCCGTCATTCTTTTGGTTTTGGTCGGGCAGAGGCTTTAGCCGCGTTTGTGAATGCAATTGCAATGTTGCTGCTCGTCGCTTGGATTGTTGGCGAGGCGATTACGCGCTTTTATACGCCACACGTCGTCGATGGATTGATGGTTGCCATTGTTGCTGCCATTGGTCTTGTGATGAATGTAATCGTTGCAACAATATTGTCGCGCGATAAAAAAAGCGTCAATACACGCGCTGCCTTAGTGCACGTCATGGGCGATCTATTAGGATCAATTGCTGCTCTGGTATCCGGTATCGTGATTTATTTTTCAGGCTGGATGGAAATCGATGCGTGGCTCTCGATCCTAGTCGCCTTGTTGATTCTAAAATCAACTTTTGCGATTCTCAAAGAGTCCTATCACTTTTTGATGGAAGGGGTGCCACTGAGCATTGACTACATT
>CAWUTW010000140.1:0-4163 GCA_963925585.1 uncultured Polynucleobacter sp.
CTGCTGAGATGCGGCTGAAGAAATAAGTAACTAAATTCGATAGAGGTAAAAATGGCAGTCACCAAGACAAAGAGCCGCATTATTGATGCGATGACGGAAACGTTTGCTGCGCTGAAAAAATCGGGGGCGGTTAGCAAAAAGCAAATCACTGAGTTTGAGGCGTTAAAAAGCCTAGAGCAAAAACCGATTAAATCAAAAGTGGCCCACCACTAAAGCCGTTATCAACGCTGAAAAGCTTGGGGCTTTTATATAGGCGAAGATAAGCCGCGCAATGCGGTGCAACTTACTTAACCAATTCCTCTAAAGCCCCAATCAATTCCTGATTTTGCTCATCGGTGCCAATCGTGATGCGCAAGAAGGCATCAATCCGAGGTGACTTAAAGTGGCGCACGATGATGCCGCGTTCACGTAGTTGCTGATAAAGCGTTGCGCCTACATGCTTGGGGTGACGCGTAAATACAAAATTGGCAGTAGACGGTAGGGTTTCAAAACCCAGTCGGTCTAGTGCGGTTACTAACACCTCTCGCGTTTTACTCACTTTGGCCGACATTGCCTCGAGGTGCGCTTGGTCTTCAACCGCGGCAATCGCGCCTGCTTGTGCCAAGCGACCCAGAGGGTAGGAGTTAAAACTATTTTTAACTCGCTCTAAACCCTCAATTAAAGCAGGATGGCCTACGGCAAAGCCAACCCGCAGTCCTGCTAGGGCGCGGGACTTGGATAAGGTATGGCTGACTAATAAATTCTCAGGGCAGTTTGGACCGCGCAGGAGCGGTATGCAGGATTCGGTGCCGTAATCGACGTAGGCCTCATCCACCACGATGACCGAGCCGGAGTTTTTCTTGATTAGGCGCTCAATCTCGGAGCGGGGAATTGATCTGCCAGTCGGCGCATTGGGATTAGGAAAAATAATGCCGCCATTGAGTTTGGCGTAATCATCCAGATTGATTGCAAAATCGGCATTGAGGGGGACGGTGTCATACTCGAAACTAAACAGTTTGCAGTAAACCGGATAAAAGCTGTAGGTGATGTCCGGAAACAAAATCGGCGATTTTTGCTTGAGTAGCCCTTGAAAAACATGGGCCAAAACTTCATCCGAGCCGTTGCCTAAAAAGACTTGTTTGGGGTCAAGGCCGTGCAGTGTGGCAATGGCCTGTTTCAGGCACGCACCTTCAGGATCTGGATAAAGGCGTAAGTCGTTGGTGTTTTCAGTGGCAATCGCAGCAAGCGCTTTGGGGGATGGGCCGTAGGGGCTTTCGTTGGTATTGAGCTTCACTAGCCGCTGCATCTGCGGCTGCTCCCCCGGAACATAAGGGGTCAATGTTTGTACAACGGGGCTCCAAAAGCGACTCATCGAAATTCTTCTCGGTAACGTTAAACAATGCCGCAGGCTAGTAAAACGACTGGCTAAGTGAATGATTTAAATACAACAAATCCAACGGCAATGATATTATGAGGCTTCACTCAACACTTCGCCTATAGGCGCCTCGATGTATGCGGCAAGTCGACGTTACCCGAAATACCTCCGAAACCCAAATTCAAATAGTCCTCAATCTGGATGGCACGGGCAAGGCCGAGCTCGCCTCTGGCGTGCCGTTCTTAGACCACATGCTGGATCAGATTGCCCGTCACGGCATGATTGACCTGAAGGTCGTCGCCAAAGGCGATACCCACATTGATGATCACCACACCGTAGAAGACGTTGGTATCACCTTGGGGCAAGCCATTGCCAAAGCCGTTGGCGATAAAGCCGGCATTACCCGCTATGGTCATTCCTATGTGCCACTGGACGAAACCCTGTCTCGCGTGGTGATTGATTTCTCAGGTCGCCCTGGTTTGGAGTTCCATGTGCCGTTTACCCGTGCGCGGGTCGGTGACTTTGATGTGGACCTGAGTATTGAGTTCTTTCGTGGTTTTGTAAACCACGCAGGTGTGACCCTACATATCGATAATTTGCGGGGCGTCAATGCACACCACCAAATTGAGACAGTCTTCAAGGCTTTCGGCCGCGCTTTGCGCATGGCATTAACGCCCGATCCGCGCGCTGCGGGTCAGGTTCCTTCGACGAAAGGTAGCCTCTAATCAGTATTGGAAGTGCATGGTTTGCTACGCATCGCATGCACCTCAGTCCTTTCATTAGCCGCTAAGCCACAGGTCTCCCGTTGACCCAAACCATCGCCATCGTTGATTACGGAATGGGTAATTTACATTCCGTTTACCAAGCCTTTCATCGCGTGGCGCCGGATGCCAATGTGCTAATTGCAACAACACCAGAACAGATTCAAAAAGCCGATCGCGTAGTCTTACCCGGCCAAGGGGCGATGCCAGATTGCATGAAACAGTTGGGTGAATCGGGCTTGTTGGAAGCTCTACTACAGGCTGTAAAAAATAAGCCCATGCTCGGTGTCTGTGTGGGAGAGCAAATGCTGCTGGATCGCAGTAGCGAGGTTCGGGCAGAGCAAGAGGGCAGTGGTAATGTATTTACTCCCTGCTTGGGGCTGATACCAGGTGAGGTAAGGCGTTTTGAGCTTGCTGGTCAATTACAGGCCGACGGATCAGAATACAAAGTACCACACATGGGCTGGAATCAGGTTCGGCAAGACAAAGATCACCCTTTATGGGCAGGCATTCCCGATCTCACCCCCTTTTATTTTGTCCACAGCTTTTATGCGGTGCCCACAAACGAAAATCACACCGTAGGTAGTACAGAGTACGGTGCATGGTTTACTTCTGCGATCGCACGCGATACTATTTTTGCTACGCAGTTCCACCCAGAAAAGAGTGCAGAATACGGATTACGGCTTTATCAAAACTTTACTACTTGGCAACCTTAATTTTTTCTATTCATCATGCTGCTGATTCCTGCAATTGACATTAAAGACGGCCACTGCGTTCGCTTAGAGCAGGGCGATATGGACCGCGCTACGGTTTTTTCAGAAGACCCTGCTGCAATGGCAAAGCATTGGGTCAGCAAAGGCGCGCGCCGTTTGCACTTGGTTGATCTCAATGGCGCCTTTGCCGGAAAACCCAAAAATGAATCTGCCATCAAAGCCATACTGAAAGCCGTTGGCGATGACATTCCAGTGCAATTGGGTGGTGGCATACGGGATCTAGAAACGATTGAGCGCCTACTCGACGATGGCATTAGCACCATCATCATTGGTACCGCGGCAGTGAAGAGTCCCGGCTTTGTGCAAGATGCCTGCACTGCATTTAGTGGGCACATTATGGTGGGCATCGATGCTCGCGACGGTAAGGTGGCTACCGACGGCTGGAGCAAGCTGACAGGCCACGAAGTGATTGACCTAGCTAAGAAGTTTGAAGACTATGGCGTCGAGGCAATCGTTTATACCGACATTGGCCGCGATGGCATGCTCAAGGGTGTGAATATGGATGCCACGATTAAGCTGGCACAGGCAGTGCGTATTCCGATTATTGCGAGTGGCGGTCTATCCAATAAAAAAGACATTGAAGCGCTGTGCGCAGCAGAAGAAGAGGGTGTGATGGGCGTGATTGCGGGCCGCTCGATCTACTCCGGTGATTTAGATCTGACCACAGCGCAGAAGTATGCCGATGAGCAAACGGCGAAGTACGCTGCGCTGATTGCAAAAAAGCTTAGCAGCTAAATAGTGCTAACGAAACGCATTATTCCTTGCCTGGATGTGACTGCAGGGCGCGTGGTGAAGGGCATTAATTTTGTGGGCTTGCGTGATGCCGGTGACCCTGTCGAGATTGCTCGCCGCTATGATGAGCAGGGCGCAGATGAGCTTACTTTTTTAGACATCACTGCAACATCCGATGGCCGTGACTTATTGCTGCACATCATTGAGGCGGTTGCTGCGCAAGTGTTTATTCCATTGACGGTTGGTGGTGGTGTACGCGCAGTCGGCGACGTCCGTCGCTTACTTAATGCTGGCGCTGATAAGGTGAGCATGAATTCCTCTGCGGTAGCCAATCCCGACTTAGTGTCGGATGCTGCTGCGCATTACGGCTCGCAGTGCATTGTGGTTGCGATTGATGCCAAGCGCGTTGCCGACAATCGCTGGGAAGTCTTTACCCACGGCGGTAGAACTGCAACCGGGCTTGATGTCTTGGAATGGGCGACTGAAGTGAGTCGCCGGGGCGCAGGCGAAATTTTGCTCACCAGCATGAATCAAGATGGCACC
>CAWUTW010000141.1:0-12673 GCA_963925585.1 uncultured Polynucleobacter sp.
GTGTCATGGCCATCCCAAGACACCAACGGGGCTTAGTCATCATGTTAATGATGTTGGGAATGGTTAGTTTAGGAGGCGCACTCAAACCATTTTTTAGATCTTTATGGCGCTGCCCCAGAATTTGTAAATCCAAGGTAAGAACAAGGGCAGAGCATTTAGCAGCGCGAGCACGCTCGATTAAGCGCTCAATGAAGCCGCGGTCTTTCATGACATACAGCTGAAACCAAAATGGTTTTGTGGTGTGCTCGGCAACGTCTTCAATCGAGCAAATGCTCATCGTTGATAAACAGAAGGGCACGCCAAACTTTTCTGCTGCTTTGGCTGCCAGAATTTCACCGTCAGCATATTGCATGCCGGTTAGCCCAGTTGGAGCCAAGGCAACGGGCATAGCCACTTCTTCGCCAATCATGCTCGTTTTCGTGGTGCGGTTCACCATGTTGACAGCAACGCGCTGGCGCAATTTGATTTTCTGAAAATCCGATTCATTGGCGCGGTAGGTCGATTCAGTCCACGAGCCCGAATCCGCGTAGTCATAAAACATCTTGGGCGTGCGTTTTTGGTGCAGTACGCGCAAGTCTTCAATATTGGTAATAACGGGCATGAATAATCCTTGTTAATTCAACTTTCGATGACAGCATTGTATGGGTTTCAGTCTAGCCCTGAATTCCGGCACGAGCAAAGCGTAGTTACCCTCGGGGATCAGGCGCTAGGCAGCATGCCAAACAAGGTCAATTGCATGGCCTGATTGCGAATCGGCACCAAGGCCAGGTATTCCGGGCTGGCGGCCCAGCGCTGGGCATCGATTGCAGCAGGGAATTCGAGTTGTACGTAGGCAGAGAATGGCTTGCATTCAAGCTCATTCCAAAAAACGTCGCCACATACCCCACGCTGCATAACACGCCCACCATACTGTTCCACCGTGGCGCCAACCTGCGCGCGGTATTCCTCAAACGCCACCGAGTCTTGTATTTCGATTAATCCAAGTACGTGAACTGCCATTGAGTTGCTCCGGTTCTAGTATTGCTCTGAATGGAAGTTGAATAGGTATAGTACTGAATACACATAAGGGAATCCAGTGAAGAGTGATACCAGGGGCATGTTGATCGGGTTTGGTGGCATAGCCATCTTTAGCTTGACATTGCCGGTGAGCAAAATAGCAGTTCAAGTTCTTGACCCCTATTTCATTGTGTTTGGAAGGGCGGCTCTGGCGGGATTGGTTGCCCTGGCATACCTTGTTGTAATTCGAGCGCCCTTGCCCGGCCGCGCTACCCTGCCAGGATTTGCTTGGATTGCGCTTGGGGCAATTTTTGGGTTTCCTTTGTTTATTACGATCGCCATGATGCAAGGCCCTTCGTCCAATGGCGCAGTGATCTTGGGCATCTTGCCTTTGGTCACTACCGTACTGGGCGCCCTGCGCTTTAAAGAGCGTCCATCCATTGGGTTTTGGCTAAGCTCCCTGATTGGCACCGGATTGGTCTTGCTCTATGCCTTGATGCAAGGCGCCGGACAGTTTTCTTTTTTCGATGGCTTACTGATAGCTGCCTGTATTTGCGCTGCTGTTGGTTATGTCGAGGGCGCCAAGCTATCCGCCATTATGAAACCAAAAATCGTCATCTCATGGGCCCTGGTTTTTTCTCTGCCAATCAGCTTACTTTTCAGTGCCCTGAGCTACCAGACAGAGTACCTATATGCAGACCTTGATATTTGGCTCAGCTTTGCCTATTTAGGCATTTTTTCCATGTTTGTAGGCTTCTTTTTTTGGTACGAGGGCCTACGCATTGGCGGCATTGCGCGTGTCAGCCAAGTTCAGTTACTTCAACCCTTTTGTACCCTGCTTGCGTCCAGCGCCCTATTGGGCGAACCCTTGACCCTACTCAATTTGGTGTTTGCCACCCTGGTTGTTTCAACCGTCATGGCTGGTAAACGTATGCTAATCAAGGTGCCGCAGCCAACACCGCCGCCCTAAGCGTCTATTTTAAAAGGATTAATCCAGGGTAGATTTGCCATTTTTATTGGATAATCATGGGCTAAACTTATAAAAAGTGAGAGACACACTATGTTGAAATTAGATGCACACGCCTCAGGACGCCATTTTTTACATATTCCTGGACCAAGCCCGGTGCCTTCTCGCGTTCTGCGCGCAATCAGCTATCAAACCATCGATCACCGTGGCCCCGAGTTTGGCCAGCTTGGACTAAAGCTGCTCGAGGACATTAAGCGTATTTTTAAAACCAAACACCCCGTGATTATTTATTCCTCATCGGGAACGGGTGCATGGGAAGCTGCTCTGGTAAACACCCTCTCGGCTGGTGATCATGTTTTGATGTATGAAACCGGTCAGTTTGCAACCCTGTGGAAAAACATGGCCGACAAGCTTGGCATTCATGCCGAGTTCTTGGGTAAGCCGGGGATTGAAGGCTGGCGCAAGGGCGTTGATGCAAAGCTAATTGAAGAGCGCCTTAAAAAAGATACTGAGCACAAAATTAAAGCAGTCTGTGTGGTGCACAACGAAACCTCCACTGGTGTTACCTCAAATATTGCTGCTGTGCGCAAAGCAATGAACGATGCCAAGCATCCCGCATTGCTGATGGTAGATACCATTTCCGGTTTAGCATCAGCAGACTTTTGCCACGATGCGTGGGGCGTCGACGTGACGGTGAGTGGATCCCAAAAAGGCTTAATGTTGCCGCCTGGCCTCGGCTTTAATGCCTTGTCACCTAAGGCCTTAGAGGCCAATAAAACAGCAACTCTGCCAAAGGCCTTTTGGGCTTGGGATGAGATTCTGGTGTCCAATAAAACCGGATACTGGCCAACCACGCCATCAACGAACTTACTTTATGGCTTGCATGAAGCGATTGCGATGATTGAGTCAGAGGGCTTGGAGGCCGTCTTTGCCCGGCACCAGCGTTTGGCCAAAGCCTGCCGAGCCGCAGTAACTGCTTGGGGTTTGGAAATTCTGTGCCAAGAGCCAGAAGTGTATTCGCCTGTCTTAACGGGTGTAATGCTGCCTGAGGACTTTGATGCGGATGCATTACGAAAGCTAATTCAGGAGCGCTATAACTTATCCTTGGGTACTGGCCTTGGCAAGCTAAAGGGGCGCGCTTTTCGGATTGGTCACTTGGGCGATTGTAATGAACTCAGCCTACTGGCAGCACTGAGTGGCTGCGAAATGGGTATGACTGCGTTTGGTATTCCACTAAAAGGCAGTGGCGTTTTAGCAGCACAAGAGTTACTACGCTAGACAGCTTTAACGTTGATGTGAAAAAGCCGCCATGGTATTGGCGGCTTTTTTATTCACAGGAGAATGGCCTACTGGGCTAACCGCCCCTCAAAAGCCTGGATTACGCTGGCACAACAGCTGGGGCGCGCTTGCTTAGCTCGCGTTGCACTTTAGCTTTGATTTTTGGCTTGGTTGCCGATTCCATTAATTTAGTGAGTTGAGCCACATTGAGTGGCCCTAGGCGAGCTTTGCCTGTTTTGGTGAGCATGGGATCGTTCTTGCGATTGCGCTGATTTTGACCTGCGGCCATAGGTAACCCTTATAAAGTTCAATGGCGCAAGGGGGGAAGTAATTTCGCCCAGTTAACCCCCCAATTAGGGCACAAAATAGTGATTCAATTCAGAATAACAGCAATTTTTTGCTAAAAAAATGTATATTTTCTGAAATCTGCTATAAATATTTGTAGTATTAACGAAGTATTAGCAGTGCAGCACCCCAATTTAGACTAGAACAACGTAAAGCAAAGGAAGATCATGTCACCACACGAAACCATCATCGCTGCGTATGAAACTTATCTGGCTGAAAATGAAAAGTTCAAAGTAAAGGGAGTTAAGGCATCTGCTGCTCGAGCGCGCAAAGCACTGCAAGATATTGCCACCGCATGCAAAGAACGCCGCAAAGAAATTTCTGCTGAAAAAGAGGCGCTGACATAAGGCGCGATTGCCGCACCTTATGCGAATCACACTGATTGGCATAAGCACGGTGCGGCATTTTTTTAGTATTGGAATAGCGCTGCTGATAGGCTTGCAATTATCGGCATGCGCAACCATCTATACCGATGCATCCGATGCAAACAAGGTTACGTTTTTAAACTCGACTAATGAGTCGCACTCGGACTTGCAAAGTAAAGCGCAGGCTTACTGTATGCAGTACGGTAAAAAAGCGGTGTACCGAGAGACGGACGGTGGTGTAGTTACGGTCTTTGACTGTAGGCCGTAGCTAGCCGGCAAGCTCCGATTGATAGATTAGCCCAGCATGCTCACGCAAGGCATGAAACTCAATGCTTTCCCAGCGCTGTTGCGCCACATCTAGTTCTGATTTATGGGTTGCTAAAAATACTGCGGCACCGACGACGTCTTCCGCCATGCGGTGAATATTTTCTTGCGTAAACTTTTTAAGGGCAACGGGATCCGTTGAGCTAACCCAGCGCGCTAAGCTATAACGGGCTGGTAGTAGCCGTACTTCGGCGCCATATTCGCTCTTGAGACGATATGCAACTACCTCAAACTGCAGCTGACCAAATGCGCCTAGCAGCATAATGCCGCCCGCCATCGGCCTAAAGACTTGAATTGCACCCTCTTCACCGAGCTGCATGAGACCCGTACGCAATTGCTTGGAGCGTAGCGGATCAGCCGACTCAACTAATTTGAAAATTTCAGGGGCAAAAAATGGCAGGCCTGTAAATTGAAGTTGTTCACCTTCTGTTAGCGTGTCGCCTAAGCGAAGCAAGCCATGATTGGGAAGGCCAATGATGTCACCAGGGAATGCCTCATCCAGAATGTCCCGCCGCTGCGATAAAAAAGACAATGCATTGTTGGTTCGCACTTCTTTGCCGTTGCGGCAAATCTTGAGACGCATGCCACGCTGAAAGTGTCCAGAACAAATCCGCAGGAATGCAACACGATCACGGTGCGCCGGATCCATATTGGCTTGAATCTTAAAGACCACTGCAGAAAATTTAGTTTCAGACGGCACTACTTCACGTTGGATGGCCTTACGAGAGCCTGGTGGCGGGGCAAGCTCAACCAAGGTGTTGAGAATTTCGCGTACGCCAAAGTTATTAATGGCGGAGCCAAAGAATACAGGCGATTGCTTGCCGGCTAAAAATGCTCCTAAATTAAATTCAGGCATGGCGTTTCGAATCAAATCAACCTCGGCCAGTGCTTCTTTCAGATCAGAGCCAAGCCGTTCTTGTAGGGCTGGATCATGTATATCAATCAGGGTGTCAGAGCTATCGGAGACGCGATCCTCTCCTGCCTTAAAGAGACGCATCTTTGACTTGGTAATGTCAATTACGCCAGCAAAGGATTTACCCATACCCACGGGCCAAGTAAATGGCACTATTTCCATACCAAGGGCGTTTTCAATTTCGTCCATGAGCTCAAGGGGACGCTTGACTTCGCGATCCATCTTGTTAATAAAGGTAATCAGTGGTGTATTACGGGCGCGGCATACCTCTAAGAGGCGGAAGGTCTGTGATTCCACGCCGTTGGCAGCATCAATCACCATCAGTGCAGAGTCCACTGCAGTTAGTACGCGGTAAGTGTCTTCAGAAAAGTCTTGGTGGCCCGGTGTATCTAACAAATTAATAATGCAATCGCGGTATTCCATTTGCATCACCGAGCTGGCAACGGAGATGCCGCGTTGCTTTTCTATTTCCATCCAGTCCGACGTCGCGTGGCGACTCGCCTTGCGGGCCTTGACGCTGCCCGCAATTTGGATTGCCCCGGCGTACAACAATAGCTTTTCGGTCAGCGTCGTTTTTCCAGCATCCGGGTGGGAGATGATGGCAAAGCTGCGGCGACGAAGGACTTCTTGGCCTGGGGATTGGAACTGCTGGGGATCGATGGTTGTTCTACTTATGGTCTACGTTCTAACGCAATTATAAGCGGCAGGGTTGACTAGCTCGGTTAGAAGCGCTCTTCTGGCCGCAAAAACCGCCATTGACCAACAGGAAGTGGGCCTAAGGAAATCCTGCCCATGCGCACGCGTTTTAAACCTAAGACCTGAAGACCAACGAGCTCACACATTCTGCGGATTTGGCGTTTGCGGCCTTCACGCAGTACGAAGCGTAATTGATCTTCATTCTGCCAACTTACCTTGGCGGGTTTGAGTTCTTGATCGTCGAGGATCAGTCCGTGCCGGAGCAAATCAAGGTCATCAAACGAGAGCTTGCCTTCTACCCGAACTAAGTATTCTTTTTCAATGGGGCTATTTTCGCCAATCAACAGTTTGGCTATGCGCCCATCTTGCGTTAAGACCAGCATGCCGCTTGAATCGATGTCTAGCCGACCTGCCGGTGCTAATCCTTTGGTATTAAAGCGGCCAGTGTGTTTAGAATCCCCCGAAAAAAAGTTTTCAGGGGTAATGAGCGATGCTGCTGGCTGGTACTCTTGATCATCATCCCGATGGGAGATGTAGCCAACCGGCTTATTGAGGATGACGGTGACGCGGGCAGCCTGCTGTTTCTGGGCGTCTAAGCGCAATTCAATTTTTTGGCTGCGGTATGCGCGTGAGCCCAGTTCAGACACAACCTTACCGTCCACCGTAACAAGGCCTTGCTCGATATAGGAGTCAGCTTCGCGCCGCGAGCACAGGCCGAGTTCAGAAAGCAGTTTAGAGACGCGAAATTGTTCCATCACGCTATTATGAATTACGCTGAGCCTTGCTAAACTGAATTCTGAATGAATGCGCCCAAAAAACAGTCCAAACCCGAGGCAGACCCAATAAAACTGCCGGGTGATCGCAAGTCGAGCTTGGATTTGCAAGCAATTATTCTGATAACGGGGTGTTGTTTGATATGGGGCTATCAACAGATCGCCATTCAGGCGATAGCAGATGAAGTGCCACTGCTCATGCAATTAACCATTCGTTCGATTATTGCCGGTGCATGCGTATGGGTCTGGATGGCATTTAGAGGGATTAGGCCATTTCAGTCGGACCGTACATTCATACCAGGCATGATTGCTGGCCTCTTATTTTTTGCTGAGTTTGTCTTGCTGTATTCGGCACTCGAGCACACCAATACATCGCGCGCCATCACCTTTTTGTATTTAGCTCCGTTTATCGTGGCATTGGTGTTGCCCATCTTTATACCGGCAGAGCGCCTGAACTTGCTGCAGTCAAGTGGTTTGCTGATCGCGTTTGCAGGATTGGCATTTGCTCTTCATGATGGATTTTCCAGTGGCGCAGCCCACTTTTTATTGGGCGACATTGCTGTCATTGGCGCCGCCATGGCATGGGCATTTACAACCATTGTGGTGCGCATCACTACGCTTGGACAAATTCAGCCAGAGCGCACTCTGTTTTTCCAGTTGTTTTTTTCGTCCATCGCCTTAATTGGCCTTTGCTTTACATATGAAATCCCATTACCAGAAACACTATCAATCAATGCAATGGCCTCTTTATTTCTCCAGTCCGTGATTATTGCGGCCGCCAGTTATTTGTTTTGGTTTTGGCTTTTACGTCATTACCTTGCCAGCAAAGTATCTGCGTTTAGTTTCCTCACGCCAATGTTTGGACTACTCTTCGGGTTTTTTCTCGGGGGTGACCCAATCAACAGCAGCCTGATTGCTGCTTTTATTTCAATTGTGCTCGGTATTTATTTGGTTAATCGCCGGCAAGGAATCTAAATCTAAATCAACAAGGCTAACTCAGTAGGGGCTTGCTTGCCCATCTGGGCGATTCTTAAAGCGCTTATGCACCCAGTAGTACTCAGCAATATGCTGACGGATCTCGGCTTCATAAATTGTATTCAGCCGTGCCGCATCGGCAACGGGATCATCGCTTGGAAAGCCGTCAATGGGTTCGCTGATAACACAGCAATAGCGCGAACGGCCTGGTAGCAAAGTAGTAACCATCATGCATACCTCTGCTTGAGCAATCAAGGCGAGGCGAGACACGGCTGTAATGGTGTTGGTCTGGACGCCAAAAAAAGGTACGAACACCGAATCCCTAAGACCAAGATCTAAATCGGGCGCAAGGATGATGAGGTTGCCTTTACGAATTTCTCGAATCAGTGGCAATAAGTTGCCTTGCCGATCTATGGCGTTTCCGCCAAAGCGATTGCGCCATCGAATAATCCGCTCATTGAAAAAAGAATTCTTCATGCGCTGAAAGAGCCCAGATGTTCGAGGCCAGCCCCGCTCTGCCGCAAGGGCGCTAATCACAATACTGCCTTCAATGCCCGTAAAGTGCATATTGACCAAAATGCGGGGTTTTTGATCACGCAAGTCGACTGCAGAGCGGACCTCAATCATGTTGGATACGGCTTGCGCACTGCCCAGCCAAATAATTCCACGCTCCGCAATGCTGCGACCCAATAGCTTCCAGTGGTCGTTTGCGATCACATCGATTTCGGAATTACTTAGCTGCGGAAAGCACAGCCGTAAATTGGTTTTAACAACCCGGTTGCGCTTCCCGGGTATGCGCGCCGCAACTGCGCCGAGGCCATATCCAAAAAGCACCACCAGGCGGTAAGGTAGGACTGATAGGAGCGCCAGAAAGCCTACGCCCAGATAATTAAGCACCACTTTAATCAAGATTAGTTTTGTTATACCGAAGTAGACTTTGGCTAGTGAGTGCCCTAACATCATCGCCTGCCCCTACCGTCATGCCAAGATCATGTAGGCCGCCATCTTCTAGGCGGTATACCCAGCCGTGTATGGTGAGGTCTTGGCCACGTGACCAGGCATCTTGGACAATGGTAGTTTCACATACATTGGTAACTTGTTCGATCACATTGAGTTCGCAGAGACGATCTTGGCGTTCGTGTTTAGGTAAGGCCTCGCCTAAGTAGCGCTCATGTTTTTGATGGACATCTTTCACATGCCTGAGCCAATTATCAGCCAGGCCCACCCGCTTGTCGCCCAAAGCAGCGTGCACGCCAGAGCAGCCATAGTGACCACAGACAATCACGTGCTTTACCTTTAAAAGATCAATCGCAAATTGCAGAACAGAAAGGCAGTTCAGGTCGGTATGGACCACCACATTAGCGATGTTGCGATGAACAAAGAGTTCTCCGGGCAAAAGGCCAACGATGGCATTCGCCGGTACGCGGCTATCGGCACAACCGATCCATAAAAACTCAGGAGCCTGTTGTGATACGAGGCGTGTAAAAAAATCTGGATCCGCCTCAACCATCGAGTTAGCCCACTCCCGATTCTTTGCAAAAAGGTGTTCCAACATATTGGCTGAATTAGGTATAGTCATGGTTTTATTTTAAAGTAGATTGATGACACCACACTGGCTAAAACAAACGGAGGTCGGAATAGAGCTCAGTATCTATTGCCAGCCTGGCGCCAAGCTGAACAAAATTGTGGGTACACACGATGGCCATTTAAAGGTATCGTTGCAGCAGCCTGCTATGGATAACCGTGCAAATGAAGCCTTGCTGCAGTGGTTAGCAAAGCGGCTGCGCATTCCGCAGCGGCAGATTCACCTTATCTCTGGTCAAGCAAGTAAAGTAAAGTGCATTGAGCTATGGGCACCTATCTCTATGGAACACGTGTTACAAAGTCTAAGGCCGTAACCATTTACCAAAATAACAGCCAAAGAATCCCCAGAATCAATACCCATTTGCCAATGTAGTAAACGCTGCGCTGTTTTGCTTTAAGTTGCTTTGCTTTGCTGCGTAACTGGTAAACATAGGCAAATAAAACATTAACAAAGCCGACTTGCTCTGAGTCGACATTTTTCGATGCAGCGGCACTCATCACGTGCTTTCCAAACCAACGATTAAATGCTTGTATAACCTTGGTGTACACCGGACGTTCGATATCGCAGAATAGAACGATGCGCTGGTGATCGGTTTTATTGGCAGCGTAATGAATATAGGTCTCATCAAACATCACGGCTTCACCGTCTTTCCAGTAGTAGCATTCACCATCAACATCAATAAAACAGTCGGGACTATTGGGGGTTACTAATCCAAGGTGGTAACGCAGTGAGCCGGCGTAGGGGTCGCGATGCCGCACTAATGTTGCTTCTGGCGGCAGTGATGCAAACATTGCTGCTTTAACCGACGGAATGGATTTGAGCAAGGCCACGGTTTTTGGGCAGGCCGCCTCTGCGGAAGCTAAATCTTTGCCGTACCAGTAAAGATGAAAACGTTTCCAGCCAGTTCGAAAAAAAGAGTTAAAACCAATATCGTTATAACCGGTTGCGGCAGCGATGGATCCGCCCTCGTTTAAGGCCAGTGCCTCAGCACGAATTACTTCCCAGTTGTCTTGCAATTTTTTCAACTCAGGGAACTCCGTCACAGGAATGTATGCCCCCGCCTTCACTTTAGAAAAAAGATAGAGCAGGGAATTGATTGGCGCCAATAGAACGACATAATCGGTGAGCGAGCGCATGACGCTAAAGCGAACGCGGCCCCTAAAGTACACATAGAGTGCAGAGCTCACAAAGATCAATAGAATGGCGTGGCGAATTTCCATAACAACAGCATTTACTTTCAATAAAAATGGAGTGCCGTTTAAAACAAGGCAAAATAAACCATTACCCATTTTAATTGAGCCAATCGCTTTCGTGCAGCATAAATAGCGATCTCAATCGGAGTTTTTATGTCTTTATATAAAAAATTACAACAAAGGGCCCATGATTCCCAGCCAATTCGGATTGCATTAATTGGTGCGGGCAAATTTGGATCCATGTACTTATCCCAAATACCGCGGACACCGGGCATCCATTTAGTCGGAATTGCCGATCTATCGCCAGATCGTGCGCAGGCTGCATTACGGCGCGTAGGCTGGCAGGACGATCAGTTTAAGGCAGCCTCAGTTGCCGAGGCGATGCGCAAAGGCACCACCTACATTACCAGCGACGCAAGCGTATTGATTGATGACAACGCCATTGAGCTAGTAATTGAGGCAACGGGCGTACCTGCTGCCGGAATAGAACATGCCCTTCGCTGCATTCAGAATGGCAAGCACATCATCATGGTGAATGTCGAAGCAGATGTATTGGCAGGTCCGTATTTGGCAAGGCGAGCGGCCGAGGCTGGTGTTATCTATTCGATGGCCTCGGGAGATCAACCCGCTTTAATTGCAGAAATGGTGGACTGGGCCCGAGTAATTGGCCTCGAAGTAGTGTGTGCTGGTAAGGGTACAAAATACCTACCGGCATACCATGCATCGACCCCCAAAACCGTATGGGGGCATTATGGGTTTAGTGAGGAACAAGTCGCGGGCGGTGACTTTAATGCGCAAATGTTTAACTCGTTTTTGGATGGCACAAAGTCAGCGCTGGAAATGGCTGCGGTTGCCAATGCCTGTGATTTGCGGGTGCCTGAGGACGGCCTAGGCTTTCCGGCATGCGGCGTTGATGACTTGCCGGCTCTTCTAAAGCCTGCTCAGGATGGCGGTCTATTGCCACGCAAGGGCATGGTTGAGGTAGTTTCGTCCATCGAGCGAGATGGCCGTCCGGTGTTCCGTGACTTACGCTGGGGAGTGTATGCAGTCTTTCATGCACCGAGTAGCTATGTGAGAGATTGCTTTCTCCAGTACGGCTTAAAGACAGATGCTTCTGGGTGGTATGCCGCTATGTATAAGCCTTACCACTTGATTGGTCTTGAACTGGGGATCTCGGTAGCAAGTGTGGCCCTGCGCAAAGAGGCAACGGGGGCAACAGGCGCCTTTGTTGGCGATGTGCTTGCTTGCGCTAAGCGGGACTTAAATGCAGGTGAGGTACTGGATGGCGAGGGTGGCTTTACCGTGTATGGAAAGTTAATGCCGGCTGCCGAATCGTTGCGCATGAGTGCATTACCAATTGGCTTGGCACATCGCCTAACTTTAAAAAACAGTATTCGAGCCGGACAGATTGTGACTTGGAATGATGTGGATTACGATGCCACTCAATCTGCTATACGCATTCGCCGACTCATGGAGGCAGAATTCAAATAAGGTGGCTCTGCAGTCGAAGTAAGCCAAGCTTATTTTTTCTTAGTGCTTTCCCGCTTGATAATTTCCGCATTGATGCGTTCGAGTGTTTTGGCATCTGGATTCTGCCAGCTGCCACCAGACTGATTCACCATAAAAACAAGCGAGGCAGCAAAATCAGTGACGCTGAGGTCGGCTTTGCCGCCTTTTGCAGGCATGCCCCGGACACCAACATAACCATGGGCGGTTAATTGGACTTGGCCTTCTTTAATTAAAGGAGCCCATTTGGCTTTATCTCCCACCTTTGGTGCACCAGCCACCCCCATTTGATGGCAAACAGCACACACTTGCTTATAAGTGTTTTCCCCAGTGGCGGCAGCGATTTGCGTATAAAAAAGTAGACTAATAGAAGCGAATAGAAAGCGGAACATAAAGTAGTCTCACAAAGAATGGGTTATGGAGGCATAACAATCTAGCCACCTAAATGTAGCTTTCTTGTATGTCTACAGCGTTATGATAGATCTAGATAACCAGAATATAGCCATTAATTTGAGCAATGCCGCAATGCAATGACATACCTCTAGCGCTGCCATGGCGCGCAGATTTAACCCAAAATGCAATCGAGAAAACGCAATGAATGGATTTGTTAAAAGCCTAATAGCCCTTATATTACTTGGACTTACGCTCATTTCAGCCTATACCTGGGTAATGCTAAGTTGGAGTTATGCCGATGGAGAGCGTGCCGGTTATGTGCAGAAATTCTCGAGCAGGGGTTACTTATGTAAGACCTGGGAGG
>CAWUTW010000142.1:0-2864 GCA_963925585.1 uncultured Polynucleobacter sp.
ACTTCACCAAGACAACCGGCTGCTTTGCACCAGAAACTACCTTTTGTGCAATCGAGCCCATGATCATGTCGACAAAGCCGCTGCGGCCTTTGGAGCCCATCACAATCATATCCATTTTCTCTTTACTAGCCAAAGCAAGAATTTCTTCGGATATATTGCCGCGCTTAATCACCATCGAGTGTTTGATACTAGCCGCATCCAATACCTTTTGTGCTGGCTTTAGCTCTTTCTCACTGACTTCGCGCAGGTAATCATCGACTACGCTTTTAGCAACAAATTGCTTAACGTGGTTAAGGCCGACATCATCATGCACATTGATCAAGGTGACCGTGCACTTGCTTTTAAGGCCAGCCGATAGCTTGGCAACGTACTTGCAGGCATTCATAGCGGATTTTGAGCCGTCTACGGGTAACAATATTTTCATGATTCCTCCTTGAGGATATTTGCGTGCTCTTGCTGTACTAAAAACTGCTACTAGTTTAGTTTAGCACCCACGCTGTCCATATTCTCGATCAAAAAAAGCCTTCATGATTTGATGCGAATTTAAGCTGGTGGATCTTTTATCTATCTTTTGCTTGGCGAAGGATCTCTACTTACTTAATCAGGGCCAGGGCATTTTTAAAGCCAGGGTGCTTGCAGGTCTTGAGCCATTCAAATGCCAGCATTTCAACGGTCTTGAGTGTGGCGCCGGATTCTTTTAGGTGCAGGGTAGCTATGGTCTTATCGAGGGATTGGCGTGAGCCGATGGCGTCCACCGCAATGGAGACTGCAAAACCGTGCTCAAGTAGCCCAAGCGCAGTTTGCATTAGGCAAACGTGCGCCTCGCAACCGACCAGTACCAATTGCTTACGATCGACAGGGATATGGCTGATGAGCCCATCACTGCAGGCATCAAAGTGAAACTTGCTTACCGTTTTCTGACACAAGGCCTTTAATTCAGGATGGTTTTCCCCAAGGCCAGCTGGGTTCTCTTCGATCCCAATGATGGGTATACCAAGCTGCTGGGCGATTTTCGCCAGCCGAATGCATTGACTGAGTACGTGCGCATGGTCCTCAATCGCCGGCATCAGCTTAGACTGCATGTCGATGATGAGTAATACGCTTTGATCGGGAGGGGCAAGCATGGCGGTTGTGCCTGATTGTGGTAATTTATTGTGTACGTTTTCATTCTATTCCCACCTAGCTAAGGAGTACATCGACATGCATTCACATATTCATTACACCCGCCCCGATGGCCAATCCGTAAACGCCTATCTTGCCGAGCCAGAGCAGGGCTCAAACAGACCTGGGGTAGTCGTGATTCAGGAATGGTGGGGCCTAGATGATCAGATTAAGGCCGTAGCCGATCAATTGGCTGCAGCCGGATACCGTGCCTTGGTACCCGATTTGTATCGTGGGAAGTTGGCTTTGGAAGCGAAAGAAGCCGAACACTTGATGGGCGACCTGAATTTTGGCGATGTTGCCTCGCAGGATATTCGAGGGGCAGTACAGCACCTCAAGAAGACCGGTAGTCCCAAGGTTGCCGTCACGGGCTTTTGTATGGGCGGCGCGCTAACGCTACTGTCGACAGTTCACGTACCCGAGTTGGATGCAAGCGTGGTTTGGTATGGCTATCCTCCGCTCGAATACGTAGATGCCAGCAAAATTAAGAAGCCGCTTCAGGGCCATTGGGCTTTGCATGATGAATTTTTCCCCATTGCTGGCGTTGATCAACTCGAAGTCAATCTCAAAGCGGCAAACACGCCTTATACCTTCTATCGCTATGACGCAAAACATGCCTTTACTAATCCGGAAGCGGATGCGCGGCATTTGCCACCTTTGCAATACAACGCTGCTGCCACAAAAGAAGCATGGCAGCGTACCCATGCATTTTTAAAAACGCATTTGGGATGAGGTGATTCGGCTTAGCGATTGATGATGTGAAAAATCCACGGTATCGCAATGGCGCCTAAGATGCCGTGCATACCCATCGCTAAACTGGCATAGGCGCCTGCTTCAGGGCTCACACTAAAGGCCCGCGAGGCGCCAATGCCGTGGGATGCAACCCCAATGGCAAAGCCCCGTTGCCACCACGACTTCATCCCCAGTGCATCCAAAATGAAACGCGCCAAGATCGCACCCAGAATGCCGGTCACTACCGCAAACACCGCAGTCAGCGTCGGCGAGATACCAATTTGTTCGGCGATACCCATGGCTATGGGCGCTGTGACCGATTTCGAATAGAGCCCGCCAACCAGGGTTTGATCAGCCCCCAATGCCGTTGCAATGCCGACTGCACTTAAAATAGAAACGAGGCCACCGCAGAGCAATGAAATAATCAGCGGCAGTGCGCGGCTTTGCAAATGCTGAATGCCGCGGTAAATCGGAATGGCTAAAGAGACCGTCGCTGAGCCAAGTAAAAAGTGGACAAATTGCGCGCCCTCAAAATAAGTCCGATACGGCATTTGCAGTAACTCAATTACAACGGAAACCAAAATCACTGCGATGGCTACCGGGTTGGCGATTGGATTTTGGGCGCTGCGCTGATAGAGCCACAGACCAATTTGATAAGCAGCTAATGTAATGAAGAGTGCAATTAAAGGGCTGCCGGAGAGGTAGACCCAGATTTCGACAATCGAAGCAGACTCACGCATCGTTTTTAGGCTCGCGGTGCATCAACTTGAGGATCAAGGCACTCGTAGTAATCGTCAGGACAACACTCACCACCAATGCGGTGATAAGTGCCCCAGCATGTTCTTTGAGTTGTGGCAGAAATAGAACTACCCCAACCGCAGCAGGAACAAATAGCAGACCCAAGTATTGACTAAAGCCATCCGCTACCAAAGCCAAGGATGGATCAAGCTTGCCGCGCAGCATCAGCCATG
>CAWUTW010000143.1:0-8027 GCA_963925585.1 uncultured Polynucleobacter sp.
GCAACTACGTGAACGCGGCATCATCGTGCGCCACTTTAAGTCACCTCGGATTGATGCCTTCTTGCGCATCACGATTGGCACCGATGAGCAAAATCAGGAGCTGATTAAGGCTTTAGAGAAATTGGTTAAATAAAGGCCTCAAGCCCTTTATTTTTTAGAATGGACAACAGCTTTAGTGATGGCCCGCTTGGCTTCTTTTCGCCAGCCTCCCATTTTTGCACCGTTGACGTGCTGGTATTGAGCACAAGGGCAAAAACAGCTTGGCTGAGTCGCTCCCTCATTCGCAATTGCTTGATTGATTTAGGCTCTATGGCCTTTACCTCTAGGCTTTTTAATGCATCGAATTCAGCTATTTGCTTTTTGCTGACTACGCCTGCTTTTTTTAGCTCAGCAAAGGTTTCCGTCATTTCATCAATAATGCGGCTTTTTGTCTTAGTGGCTACCATGTTTTACCTCTATCAATATTTTGTCGTTTAATAGCTTTTCAATTTTTGAAGATGTTGACTCTAATAATGTTTTCGCAGTTTTCTGCAAATAAGCTAGCTCGACATTATTAATATTTGCCCGCTCATTCTTTTCAAAACCAAATATAAAGAACCAATGGGTGCTTAGTTTTGTTGCTACGATCGTTCTTACCCCATGGGTTTTGCCGCGATTACCTATTGCAATGCGTTTCTTAAATACATTACAGCCTAAATCCGCGTCGTATAGCCCCTTTGAAATTTCCATCACTGCACCAACTAGGTCCTGATCTGTGAGCTCAGAACTTTTGAGCCATTTAGCGAATGTTTTGGTTTTAAAGATTCGCTTTTTGCCCATACGTAACTATACCACTTAGTGATATAGTTTGCAAAAAAACTATATCCCAGCATTCATAGGATGGAATTAAAAAGGCTGTTACTTCTTCAAGCGCATTTCAGCAGCCCTAGTATGGGCTTTAAAGGATTTAGTTAAAATTCCTTAATGCAGAAACGAACGCCCAAGAAAATTAATCAAAGTAATGCCACAGTAGTGAAGCATGTATCGACAGAAGCAAGTGCTAAATTGAATGTAAATCAGTCCGCCGCAAAGATGAGAGAAATTCATACTGCAGCAACCATCATTCGCGGCACAACGATTAAAGACTTAATCAATCATGGGCGCACCTGATAAAGCAGCTTAATTAGAAGCCTAACGCAACTAAGTAGTTCTTTACTTCTTCAACCGCATCTCAGCAGCCCTAGCATGGGCTTGTAAGCCCTCACCATGCGCTAGTGTGCTGGCTACTTTGCCTAAGGTTTGTGCACCCGCTTCACTGACTTCAATCATGCTCGAGCGTTTAATGAAGTCATAGACGCCCAGTGGCGATGAGAAACGCGCTGTGCGTGCTGTCGGTAAAACGTGATTGGGTCCGGCGCAATAATCACCCAGTGATTCACTGGTGTAGTTACCCATAAAGATTGCACCTGCATGGCGAATGAGCTCAGCCCATTTTCTAGGTTCCCCTGCGCAAATCTCCAAGTGTTCTGCAGCAATCGCGTTGGCAATCTCACACGACTCTGCCATATCTTTTACCTGAATCAATAATGCGCGATTGCTTAGCGATGTCCGAATAACATCCTGGCGCGGCATCTCGGGCAAGAGGCGATCGATACTGGCTTGGACTGCTTCAATAAATTGCGCATCGGGCGTGAGCAAAATCGACTGCGCCAGTTCATCGTGCTCGGCCTGCGAAAATAAATCCATGGCGACCCAATCCGGGTTTGTTGTGCCATCGCAAAGTACTAATATTTCAGAGGGGCCCGCAATCATGTCAATACCGACAGTACCAAAAACGCGGCGCTTGGCGGCAGCAACATAGGCATTACCGGGGCCCACAATTTTATCGACCGCAGGTACCGTTTGCGTGCCGTACGCTAAAGCACCTACTGCCTGCGCGCCACCAATGGTGAAGACCCGATCCACTCCAGCCAACCAGGCGGCAGCCAGCACCAAGGGATTGCGCGTGCCATCTGGCGTTGGCACTACCATGATGACTTCCTGCACACCAGCCACCTTGGCTGGAATCGCATTCATTAAAACTGATGACGGGTAAGCGGCTTTGCCACCGGGCACATAAATACCGACGCGATCCAGTGGCGTCACTTTCTGACCTAAACGCGTTCCATCGGCTTCGGTGTATTCCCAAGAATGGCAACCCGCTTCGATCCGTTGTTGTTCGTGATACGCACGTACCCGACTTGCGGCAATATCTAGGGCACTCTTTTGCTCTGGTGGCAATTGCAAATAAGCCTGCTCAAGATTGCTGCGCGCAATCTCCAAATCGGCGACGCTCGTGGCTGTATTCGCACTACTCAATCGATCAAAACGCTTGGTGTAGTCGAGCACTGCTGCATCGCCGCGCGCTTTGACATCAGCCAAAATACCCATCACCACAGCATCAATAGCATTGTCATCTGCACTAGGCAAAGACAAGCTTGCCATCAGCGTCGCTTTAAAGTTGGCATCGCTGCTATTTAAACGCTTGATCTTGATTGGGCCTGACATGATTATTACTTCAGCTGCTCAAAAAAAGGTTGCAGCTGAGCACGCTTACGCTTATACGAGGCTTGATTCACCACCAGACGCGCACTAATATCAGCAATGGCTTCGACCTCAACCAAGCCATTGGCTTTTAAAGTATTGCCCGTCGAAACTAAATCAACAATGGCGTCTGCCAAACCGACCAAAGGGGCGAGCTCCATCGAACCGTAGAGCTGAATCGTATCGATGTGGACGCCTTTATTGGCAAAGTGCTCGCGCGCGCAGTTCACGTATTTGGTTGCTACCTTAAGGCGCGATCCTTGGCGAACTGCTTCGGCGTAATCAAAACCAGCACGCACGGCTACCGACATACGGCATTTGGCAATGCCAAGATCAAACGGTACGTACAGACCGTCTGTTCCTTTTTCCATTAAGACGTCCAAACCAGCCACGCCAAAATCCGCGCCGCCAAACTGCACATAGGTTGGCACATCAGAGGCGCGCACAATGATTAAGCGTACATCGGGGTTCGAGGTCTCAATAATGAGCTTACGTGACTTTTCAGGATCCTCCAGCGGCCGAATGCCAATCTTGGACAGAATCGCTGTCGTCTCTTCGAAGATGCGGCCCTTGGAGAGGGCGAGGGTTAATTTCATTGAACTATTATTTCACGCGCTCGATGTTTGCGCCCAATTGGGTTAATTTTTGCTCCATACGGTCATAACCGCGGTCTAAGTGGTAAATCCGATCAACGATCGTCTCTCCTTGGGCCGCGAGACCGGCAATCACAAGGCTCGCCGAGGCCCTCAGGTCGGTTGCCATGACTGTCGCACCCGACAAGGCTTCAACACCCTGGGCAATGGCGGTATTGCCCTCAATCGTAATATCGGCGCCCAAGCGGTTGAGCTCTTGCACGTGCATAAAGCGGTTCTCAAATATCGTTTCGGTAATGGTCGAGCTGCCCTGTGCAATCGCATTCACGCTCATCAACTGTGCCTGCATATCGGTTGGGAAGGCCGGATACTCCGATGTACGAAAGTTCACCGCCTTTGGGCGCCCCTGCATCTTGGCCCGAATCCAATCGGGTCCGATTTCTACTTCCAATCCCACTTCACGCAGTTTGACTAACACCGCGTCCAAGGTATCCGGACGGCAGTGCTTTACCAGAATATTACCGCCGGCTGCAGCCACAGCGCATAAGAAGGTGCCTGCTTCGATTCGGTCTGGGATGATGCTATGTTCAGCGCCATGCAGCGCATCTACGCCCTCGATGATGAGTTTATCGCTGCCAATGCCGGTAATCTTGGCGCCCATTTTGACCAGCAACTCAGCCAAATCACTTACCTCGGGTTCGCGCGCAGCGTTCTCCAAGGTAGTTATTCCCTTAGCTAATGTCGCTGCCATTAAGAGGTTTTCAGTACCAGTGACGGTAATCATGTCCGTCAAAATCGATGCGCCCTGCAAGCGCTCAGCCTTGGCTTCAATATTGCCGCCCTTGATTTTCATGGCAGCGCCCATCGCCTTTAAACCTTTGATGTGCTGATCAACTGGCCTGGCGCCAATTGCACAGCCTCCAGGCAAGGAAACCGTTGCCTTACCGAGGCGCGCCAACAAGGGGCCTAAAACCAAGATCGATGCACGCATGGTCTTAACAATGTCGTACGTAGCCTCAAAGCTGGTGATGTTCGCAGCATCCAATATCAAATGCGTCCGATTTTCAGGATTGGGGAACTCCACTTGCACGCCCATGTTTTTGAGTAACTTCAGCATCGTACGCACATCCTGCAAATCAGGCACATTGCGCAACTCGATCGGCTCTTTACTTAAAAGGCATGCGCACAGAATCGGCAGGGCTGCATTTTTTGCACCCGCTATTAGCACTTCGCCTTGTAGCGGTTTTCCGCCAATCATTTTTAACTTATCCATTAAGCTTTATTTTCTTTTTGCTTCTTGCATATTGCGTGTTGGTAGTTTCTTATTAACCTGCTTTTTCTGCAAACTCAGCTGGAGTAAACGCCTTGATCGATAAGGCATGAACCTCGGCCTTCATACGATCACCCAATGCGGCATACACCAATTGATGGCGCTGAATCAGGCGCTTACCTTCAAACTCAGCGCTGACTACCGTTGCATAAAAATGCTGGCCATCGCCCTCCACCGCAAGGTGACTGCAAGTAATGCCTTGCTGAATATAGGACTGTATTTGTTCTGGGGTTGGGAACATCGGTTACTCCATAAAGTACAGCAATTGAATTTAGGCGCAGCTTAATGCCGTAATTTATACCCGGTTTTAAGCATGCGCAAGGCAGCAAAAGACATCGCCACAAAAAATCCGCCGACGATGGCAAAGCTCATCCACGGGGAAACATCCGATACACCAAAAAAGCCATACCGAAATCCATCAATCATGTAAAAGAAAGGATTGAAATGGGATATGGTTTGCCACACCGGCGGCAAGGTATGAATTGAATAAAAAACACCAGATAACATCGTAGCCGGCATGATTAAGAAGTTCTGAAAGGCAGCCAGTTGATCAAACTTATCAGCCCAAATGCCAGCCACCAAACCCATGCTACCCAAAATGGCCGCGCCCAGAAAAGCAAAAACGACGATCCATATCGGGTATTCAACACTGGGTTGTACAAACCAAGCCGTAATTAAGAAAACACCCAAGCCGACCACCACGCCACGCACCACCGCTGCCAGTACATAGGCTGCATAGAACTCCAGATTACTAAGCGGGGCCAATAGAACAAAAACTAAATTGCCAGTGATCTTGGATTGAATTAATGACGATGATGTATTCGCAAATGCATTTTGCAACAGGCTCATCATCACGAGGCCCGGGATCAAGAAGGCGGTATAGCTAAGGTGGCCATACATCTCCACCTTACCTTCCAGCACGTGGCCAAAAATCAAAAGGTACAGTACCGCGGTCAGTACCGGCGCTGCCACCGTCTGAAACGCAACTTTATAAAAGCGCTTTACTTCTTTGCGAAGCAAGGTCGGAAAGCCACTGCCATATTCAAATGAGGCGTGCTTCATTGGTTAGTTCCAGACATAATGTGCACAAAGACATCTTCCAAATCAACTGCCTCACCATTTTGTTTTTTTGCACCACCAAACCGAGAGAGTAAATTTGCAGTGGTATCTAAAGCCACTACCTTGCCTTGCTTAAGCATCGCAATACGTTGACACAAGGCCTCGGCCTCTTCTAAATAATGGGTAGTTAGAACGATGGTGTGTCCATCGTGATTGAGTCTACTAATAAATTGCCACAGGGATTGACGTAACTCCACATCCACTCCTGCCGTTGGCTCATCTAAAACGATCACCGGTGGGCGGTGCACTAGCGCTTGCGCAACCAAGACCCGGCGTTTCATGCCGCCCGAGAGGGAGCGCATATTGCTGTCGGCTTTTCCGGTTAAGTCTAAGTTAGCCATGATCTCATCGATCCACGCATCGTTATTGCGAATACCAAAGTAACCCGACTGAAAGCGTAAGGTTTCCCGTACCGTAAAGAAGGGATCAAAAACCAATTCTTGTGGCACCACGCCCAGCATGCGGCGCGCTTCGCGATGGGTCGATTGGACATCGACACCCATAATTAAGGCGCTGCCATGATCAGGCTTGCATAGCCCTGCCAAAATGGAGATTAGGGTTGTTTTGCCAGCGCCGTTGGGACCAAGCAGACCAAAAAACTCACCTTCATGGATATTGAGCGAAACATCATCTAGGGCTTGTAAGGCGCCATAGTGCTTTGATATTCCTTTAATCGCTATTGCTGAAGTCATGCTGCTGGTGTGCCCAGCAGCTCAGCAACGCCATAAACCTGAGCCAAGACGCACAATTTAGGCGGTGGACTTACTAATGTCAGCTTACGTTGACCCTGCCGTAATTTTTTCTGCCACGCAATCAAGACGGCAAGCGCACTAGAATCAAAATCGCTCAGTGCAGTGCAATCAACCGTCTCTAATTGCGCTAGATCGCGCAGTCCATCAGCCTCAACTGCTAAAGCATTTTGCTGGGTTAAGGTAGACGGCAGAGTATAGGGCATGGCTCGTACATCAATTACCAGGACGAGCAGAGGCTAGCATCTTATTGCGCTCTTTTAAAAAAGTGATCAAACCATCAATGCCATTTTGATTAATTTGGTTCGTAAATTGGTTGCGGTAGTTTTCTACCAACCACACCCCTAAAACGTTGATGTCATAGACTTTCCAGCCAGCAGGTGTTTTCTCCAAACGGTAATCAAGCGGAATGGGATCACCGCGGCCTAGCACCACCGTGCGCACAATCACTTCGGTATCGGTGGGCGCTGCACGCAAGGCTTTGTATTGAACAGTTTGATCGCGCACCTGGCTCAATGCGCCTGAGTAGGTACGGATTAATAGCGTTTTAAATTCAGCGATGAGTTGCGTTTGTTGCTCTGGTGTTGCCTTTCTCCAATTCGGGCCCATCGACATCTCGGTGGTACGCCGCATATCGGTATACGGCACAATTTTCTTTTCTACCAGATCAACTACCCGCGCGATATTACCCTTCTGAATTTCTGGATCCGCTTTAATTGAAGCCATGACATCGCTCACAATGCTACGTATTAATCCATTCGGGGTAGATTCATCGATGGGGGCATTTTGGGCGCTGACTGGCGCAGCAAAGGCAAGTGCTACAAATGCAACCCAGATCGGAATGGCGTTACGGATTTTCATGTTTGTTTGGACTCGAGTTTATTGCTGCAATGAATCAATCAATACAGCTCATTTTAGCCCCCTCTGGGACCTGCAGCAATCTAGCCTCAATTTAATTCAAATCACTCGTATGGATTTTGAAATGGCGGCAATATTTCATCATCGTCATAACCCGCCTTACTTTGCTCAATTTGGTACTGCCGACGCTGAATGTACCCATCCCGCACAAAGGAGTACTTATCAATCGCAGCGCCTTCCAGGAGATCGCCGGCCTGATAGTAGTTATTTCGAGCATTCACGATACGTAAGCCAGTCAGGCTGTTTCGTAAGGCAACATCGGGCAATAGGCGGAGCAGGTAATCGCTTTCAATATCGGCCGCTGTTCCGAAGGTATCGCGTACCGAGCTGGGACCAAAGAATGGCAATACCACATAGGGTCCAGAAGGAATACCCCATACGCCAAACGTTTGGCCAAAATCAGCCTTGTGTTTAGGCAGCCCGCCCGGAGTGGCCATGTCAATCAAACCACCCAAGCCAAAAACCGTATTGACTACAACTCGCATCAAGCCTTTGGCTGCTATGCCGGGGTTGCCCTGCAGTAACTGGTTTAGTGCAGAATAAATATCGTTGTAGTTACCAAAGAAATTATCGATGCCATTCCGCGCGAAAGAAGGCACAACATACCGATAGCCCGTGGTTACTGGCTTTAAAAGATAATCGTCTAGGCCCTCATTGAAGATGAACACCGAACGGTTAAATGACTCCCACGGGTCTTGCGCCGATGGCTGCGTACCTGCCGGAATGCTTGCGCAGCCAATCATGCTGACGCACAAC
>CAWUTW010000144.1:0-21536 GCA_963925585.1 uncultured Polynucleobacter sp.
CAGTTTTAATCTCGGCATAAAACTGCTTTAACTGTTGAATCATTGGCAATGCCGCCGGTAAGAGCGGCTCTATCGTTAGATGATCCGCACCTAAGTCTTGCCACGATAAAGCTTGGTTTTCACAACCGGTAGGCTCACCACTCCAGTCCCGAATGATGCTAACGTGAATGCGCACATAGGCATGCGGATAGTCATGTTCAATCGTCATTAAGTCAACGCTGCCATGAATCGTGATTCCGAGCTCTTCCTGAAGCTCGCGCTGCAGAGCCTGAAAAAGTGTTTCATCTGCCTCAACTTTGCCGCCTGGAAATTCCCAATAGCCCTCATAGGGCTTACCTCGGGGTCGCTGACCCATCAAAAAGCGCTGCTGCGCATCGAGCAAAATGCCGGCTGCTACCTCTGTTACTGGGCGCCGAGCATCACTCATGGGGGCTTAGGCGTGCGTGCCAGTCCAGTGTTTTGCAAACTGCCATGCAACCCGGCCAGAACGTGATCCGCGCTCCAAGGCCCAAACTAGAGCCCCAGATCGAGCGGCCTCAATTTGGACATCACTCAAACCAAAATGCCGCAGCCAATGTGCCACGATGGCTAGGTATTCATCCTGCTTGGGCGGGTAAAAGGAGAGCCACAAACCAAAGCGCTCCGATAAAGAGATCTTCTCTTCCACCACCTCGCCCGGATGAATTTCGCCATCGTCATCGTGGTGATAACTTTGGTTGTCTTTCATGTACTCGGGTAATAAATGCCGGCGATTCGATGTGGCATAAATCAAGATATTATCGACCTGAGCGGAGATTGAACCATCCAAGGCTGACTTCATTGCTTTGTAGCCAGACTCACCCTCCTCAAACGAAAGATCATCGCAAAAAACAATAAAACGCTCTGGGCGATCAGCCAGCAAATCCGTTATGTCTGCTAAGTCCGCTAAGTGCTCTTTCTCAACCTCGACCAAGCGCAGACCATCTTTTGCAAAGGCATGCAGGCTGGCCTTAATCAATGAAGACTTACCTGTACCGCGTGCACCGGTGAGCAGAATATTATTGGCCGGTTTTTTTTGTACAAAGTTACGGGTATTGTCTTTAATGGCATCGCGCTGACGATCAATGTGTTGCAGATCCTCGTAAGCAATATCGGAAACATGTTTTACAGGCTGTAAAAACCCAATGCTTCCAAAGATGCTATCGCGACGGCGCCAGCGAAAAGCCGTTGATGATTTCCATTGCGCCTCATCCATGGGTTTTGGAAGAAACGTTTCGAGGTGACTCAGTAATCGATCTAGTTTTTCATTCATGGAATTAAGAGCGGTAATCGGCGTTGATTGAAACGTATTCATGCGATAAATCACAGGTCCACATCGTCTGCTCGGCAGGGCCACGACCCAAGTCAATCTTGACTGCAATTTCAGTAGCCTGCATCACGCGTTTTCCATCCGTCTCTTGGTAGCTCGGATTACGACCGCCGTCTTTTGCGACCCATACGTCGCCCAACCAAAGCTGCACTCGGTTCACGTCTAGATCGGTAATCCCGGCGTAACCAATGGCAGCTAGAATGCGGCCTAAATTGGGGTCACTGGCAAAAAAAGCGGTCTTAACCAAAGGAGAGTGGGCTACTGCTTCTGCCACTAAGCGGCACTCTGCATTGGTCTTGCCGCCAATGACTTCAATCGAAATGAATTTCGTAGCGCCTTCGCCATCTCGCACAATCATTTGCGCTAGTCGGCGAGCAAAAGCAATTAGCGCAGATCGAACAATCGGGTAGCTGGCGTCCGCCGTGCTATTAATCTTTACTGGGGACACACCCGTCGCCATCATAATAAATGAGTCATTGGTACTGGTATCGCCATCGATCGTAATGGCATTAAAGGAAAGGTCGGCTACTTCTTTGGTTAGGCTTTGTAACAACTCTGGCGCAAAGCCAGCATCCGTCGCAATGAAGCCCAACATGGTAGCCATGTTGGGATGAATCATGCCAGCGCCCTTGCATATACCTGTGAGCGTGATGAGCCCGTCTGGCGTAATCACCACTTGCGAAAAGGCCTTGGGCTGAATGTCCGTAGTCATGATCGCTTCCGCTGCATCAAACCAGGCATCGTCACTTAATTTAGCAATAGCCTGTGGCAGCGCAGCGGTTAACTTTGCAATGGGCAAGGGCTCTAAGATCACGCCGGTTGAAAAGGGCAATACCTGCTCTGGCTGGATATTCAAAGCGGCAGCTATGGCGCAGCAGGTCTCCAAGGCGTCGCGCATACCTTGCTCGCCGGTGCCCGCATTGGCATTGCCGGTATTGACAACCAATGCACGTATTCCGCTATTGGTTTGGGCAACCCATTCTAAATGGGCTCTGCAGAGCTGCACGGGGGCTGCACAAAATCGGTTTTGCGTAAATACGCCGGCCACCTGCGTACCAGGACTCAGTGTGATTACCAAAACGTCTTTGCGATTGGCTTTTTTTATCCCCGCTTCAGTAATACCTAATTGCACTCCAGCAACCGGGCTAAGCGCGGCGCGTTCTGGCAAGGGTAAATTGACTGGCATGCTTAACTCAGAGCGCCACAGCAGGCTTTATATTTTTTGCCACTGCCACAAGGGCAGGGATCGTTGCGGCCAACTTTAGGCCCAGATCGAACAGGGGCAACTGCGATATCAGCGGGCATTTCAGTCTCAGCGGCATCGGCACTAATCTCGGCATGCTGATACTGCAAATCCTTCACTTGACTCATGTCTTCGTTAATGGATTCCGAGGCGGCATCCAACTCATCGGCCGTCCGAATTTTGACCGCCATGATGCTCTTCACCACATCGTTTTTAATCACATCTAAGAGTTCGCCATACAGCTCAAATGCTTCGCGGCGGTATTCTTGTTTTGGATCTTTTTGTGCGTAACCCCGTAAATGAATGCCTTGGCGCAAATGATCCAAAGCGGCCAAATGCTCACGCCAGTGGCTATCTAAGCTATAGAGCATGATTGAACGCTCATAGCCAGCAAATGACTCGCGCCCTGATAGCTCTACTTTGCCGTCATACGCTGCTTTCGCGGCAGCCAAGACATGTTCAACCACTTCCTCTGCCTCGATTGAGTCGGCCGACTGAACTAGGCCAGTTAAGTCAACACCGAGACCCCATTCATTAGCCAAGCTGTTTTCTAGTCCTGCTAAATCCCACTGTTCTTCCATCGATTCAGCAGGAACGTATAAAGCACAAAAGCTACGCAGCGCATCGTCGCGTAAGTTGGCAATGAGGTCACCAATGTCTTTGCTCTCGAGTACCTCATTGCGTAAGCGGTAGGTCTCTTTACGTTGGTCGTTAGCAACGTCGTCGTATTGCAATAACTGCTTCCGAATATCAAAGTTACGGCCCTCGACTTTGCGCTGTGCAGACTCGATTGAGCGCGTTACCATCCCAGCCTCAATTGGCTCGCCCTCCGGCATCTTTAAGCGGTCCATTACGGCACGTAAGCGATCGCCTGCAAAAATGCGTAAGAGTGGATCATCTAAAGACAAATAAAAACGCGATGATCCTGGATCGCCTTGACGACCCGAACGACCGCGTAATTGGTTATCAATACGGCGACTCTCGTGGCGCTCGGTACCAATAATGTGCAATCCACCCGCAGCCAATACTTGATCGTGAAGACCCTGCCACTCATCGTGCAAGACCGCAATGCGAGCCTCTTTGTCAGCAGCCGCTAAATTGCCATCGGCCTCCATGAGTGAGGCCTGCTTCTCCACATTACCGCCAAGTACGATGTCCGTACCACGACCGGCCATATTGGTGGCAATCGTAATCATTTTTGGGCGGCCTGCCTGCGCAATGATCTCGGCTTCTTTTGCATGCTGCTTTGCATTGAGCACCTGATGCGGCAACTTCCTCTGATCTAGTAAGTGCGCAATCAGCTCGGAGTTTTCAATCGACGTAGTGCCAACTAATACAGGCTGACCTCGGCCATAGCATTCTTCAATGTCTTTTACCACTGCAGCGTAACGCTCTGCGGATGTTTTATAAATTTGATCTTGGCGATCGGTCCGCTGACTCAGGCGATTGGGCGGTATAACAACGGTTTCGAGGTTGTAGATTTCCTTGAACTCGTAGGCTTCAGTATCAGCGGTACCAGTCATACCAGCCAACTTGCCGTACATCCGGAAATAATTCTGGAATGTAATGGTAGCTAAGGTGCGATTCTCACTTTGAATCGGCACCCCTTCCTTTGCCTCTACTGCCTGATGCAGTCCGTCTGACCAACGACGGCCCGTCATTAAACGGCCTGTGAACTCATCCACAATGATTACTTCTTGATTTTGAACCACGTATTGTTGATCGCGGTGTTGCAAGCAATGGGCTCGCAACGCAGCATAGACATGGTGCATCAAGGTAATATTCTGTGGTGCGTAAAGCGAATCACCTGAATTTAAAACGCCGATTTGCGCCAAGATACTCTCGGCTTTTTCATGGCCAGTCTCGGTTAAATAAACCTGCTGGGTTTTTTCATCAACCCAATAATCCCCTGGCTTTTCAACACCGGTACCATCTGATTTTTCTTCGCCAATTTGTCGCTCTAAGTGCGAAGGCAATTGGTTCATTTTCAGATAGAGGTCGGTATGGTCCTCTGCCTGCCCTGAGATAATCAGCGGTGTCCGCGCCTCGTCAATCAAGATCGAGTCAACCTCATCAACGATGGCATAGGCCAAGCCGCGCTGAACCCGCTGCGCGACATCTTGCACCATGTTGTCACGCAAATAATCAAAGCCAAATTCATTGTTGGTGCCGTAAGTAATATCGGCTGCGTAGGCTGCTTGCTTTGCTTCGTGATCCATTTGGGATAAATTAATCCCAACCTGAAGACCTAAGAAGTTATAGAGCTTGGCCATCCACTCAGCATCGCGCTGCGCCAGGTAATCATTGACCGTAACAACATGAACGCCCTTACCAGCAATCGCATTGAGGTAAACGGCTAAGGTTGCAGTCAGGGTTTTACCCTCGCCCGTACCCATTTCAGCAATCTTGCCTTGGTGCAGGGCTAAAGCGCCCATAATCTGCGCATCGAAATGGCGCATTTTCATGACGCGGCGGCTGGACTCACGGACTACCGCAAATGCTTCTGCAGTGAGATCGTCCAAGGATTCGCCAGCAGTAAGGCGTGATTTAAATTCTGCTGTTTTTGCTTGAAGCGCAGCATCATCGAGTGATTGCAAGGTAGACTCAAGTACATTAACCTTGAGTACTACTTTGCGGAATTGCTTTAAGAGTCGATCATTTCGACTGCCAAATAGAGTTTTTAGAATGCCGATTGCCATGGGATATTGACCAAAATTAAGCCTCTGAGTTTATCACCCGAATCCCTTTTTCCCTATGAATCCAAAGCCAAAAACTCCTTATTCTGCCAAGCCAAATATAGCCAGGGAGTGGCTAGACTGCTTGCGCGGACCAGTGGGAATTAATGGCATTTTGGCGCGCACGGAAGATTTGGCCAAACTCAAGGCCTGCCTGCAACACTGCCTAAAAACCCTTGAATTAGCTCACTTTGGCTCTAAAGTAGAGCCGGTTTGGGTCTCCGGCAAGCCTACCGAGCTTTTACTCATGGTGCCTAATGCCACCATTGCCTCTCGCTTACAGCAGTCTTTACCTAGCTTAATCAATGAGTTAGGCAAAAATGGCCTGAATTGTACAGCTATTAAAGTCAGCTTAAAGCCCGCCCTGCCTCAGTCGGAATGGGCGGTTCAGCCACGAGCCCCAACTAGGGAAAAGCCCAAGGGGCTTAATCCCGTCGCCCGCTCAGCGTGGCTTGATTTGCTCAGTAAATTGGAGCCGGAATCGGAACTCAGCAAGGCAGTCGAGCACCTTCTGCAATCAAAAACGGGCTCGCGTTAAAAAAAGAGGGGCTGATTTTCTACTGTGTAGGCTGCTGGTGCTTTATTGAGCGGAAACGACTCAATTGCATATGCACTCGGATCTTCAAACAATTTGCGTAACAAGGCGTTATTCAAGGCATGGCCTGATTTTATTGCCACATACGATCCCACAATCGGGTGTCCTGCTAAATACAAATCACCTATGGCATCGAGGATTTTATGGCGCACAAACTCATCCTCATAGCGCAACTCTTCATTGTTGAGAATGCGGTGCTCATCTAAAACAATCGCATTATCTAAACTACCGCCGCGCGCAAGGCCAATTTCACGCAAGGCCTCAACCTCGTGCGCAAAACCAAATGTACGTGCTCGACCGATCTCACTACGGTATGCGTGCTCTGCAAAATCGACCACAAAATGCTGACCCGTTTTATCTACAGCAGGATGCTTAAAGTCAATCGTGAAATCCAACTTGAAGCCGAAAAAAGGGTCTAGGCGGGCTAACTTATCGCCATCGCGCACTTCAACGGATTTCTTAATGACCATGAACTGACGGGGAGCGTCTTGCTCTGCTATACCGGCAGACTCAAGTAGAAACAGGAAGGACGCGGCACTGCCATCCATAATCGGAATCTCTTCGCAATCCACCTCAATCAATACATTATCTAACCCGAGTCCAGCACAGGCCGACAGCAAGTGTTCGACTGTGGAGATGCGTACCCCGTCTTTTTGTAAGACAGAAGCGAGGCGCGTATCGCCAACCAGCATGGCATCTGCCGCAATCACGACTGGCTCAGGCAAATCAATGCGGACAAACTGGATTCCCGAATTCACGGGTGCAGGCTTAATCGACAAGCTTGCTTTGCGACCGGAGTGCAAGCCAATGCCAACCGTTTTTATCGGACTGGCAATGGTGCGTTGCTTAAGCATGATCGCGTTTGTAAATTCAGGGAATGAATGAAACGAGTGTTGGAATTACAGTTGCTTTAAGACCGAGGCAGCATCGCTTACCTCAAACTTACCTGGCGCCTCGAGGGACAGCGATTTCACTACGCCATCCTCTACCACCATGGCGTAACGCTGCGAACGAATTCCGAGTCCACGCTTGGTCAAGTCAAATTCCATACCTAATTTACTGGTGAACTCAGCACTGCCGTCACCCAACATGCGTACTTTTTTACCTACATTGAGATCACGTCCCCATGCACCCATGACAAATGGGTCATTCACTGCGATACACCAAATTTCATCAACGCCTTTTGCTTTGATTGCATCAAACTGGGCAACATAACCCGGCACGTGTTGTGCGGAGCAGGTTGGTGTGAAAGCACCAGGCAAAGCAAAAATCACAATTTTTTTACCAGCAACTAACTTATCTACTTCAAACGCATTAGGACCAATTGCGCAACCTTCGGCTTCTTCATTCAGAAACTCATACAAGGTAGCGTTCGGTAGTTTTTGTCCAACTGCAATCATAAAATCTCCAATTCAATAGTTATCAATGGGTGAGCCAACGCAAGCGCAGGATTCGTCGTCCGGAGGGGCGTTGCGCTGGCATCTCTCATAGCTCTATTGTATTGAGCAATTCATCAGTCGGCCTGTTTACGCAGAAAAGCGGGAATTTCATAGAAATCCGCCCCTTTATCGAGCATGGTTTTGGCCTGTGGCGAGCTATCTGCGCCTAAGCTTGGCGCGCTAGAAGGCTCTGAACGGGATCGAAATACTCGCGGTAAATCATATTGGCTGTAATCAACTCCAGCTGGCTGTGCTGGAGCCGCACCAAATGCATTACCACCGCTCGAAGCCATTCCTGCGCCAGAACCCACCGCCGAAATACTTGAATCCATGCCCGCCATACTCATTGCAGCCGATGGGCTAGAAGGGGCAAAACTATTTAAATCAGCCATCGTAGGCATTGCATCGTGCGTACCCGTTGCTTTGCGCCAAATCACTTCAGGCTGACTTTTTTGCATGGCCTGGGGGTGATTTAGACCAGTAGCTACCACCGTAACGCGCAGGGCATCGCCCAAACTATCGTCGTATACCGTGCCAAAGATGACCGTGGCATCGTCCGCGGCATAACCGCGAATGGCCGCCATGACTTCACGCGTTTCCGACAACTTGAGGGAGCGGCTAGCAGTAATGTTAACCAAAACACCGCGTGCGCCCGATAAGTCAACGCCTTCCAATAAGGGCGATGCTACTGCTGCCTCTGCCGCCAAACGGGCGCGATCCATTCCAGAAACAGTAGCAGTACCCATCATGGCTTTACCCTGTTCGCCCATGACTGTCTTCACATCTTCAAAGTCAACGTTGATCAATCCTTGGACATTGATGATCTCAGCAATACCTGAAACTGCGTTATGCAAAACATCGTCTGCACAGGCAAAGGCTTTATCAAACTCGGCATCTTCACCCATGACTTCAAACAACTTCTCGTTGAGAACAACGATGAGTGAATCGACATACGCCTCTAACTCATGCGCTCCATCTTCTGCCACTTTTAAGCGCTTAACGCCCTCAAAATCAAATGGCTTACTAATGACGCCTACAGTCAGTATTCCCATTTCCTTGGCAACTTGCGCAACGATGGGTGCTGCGCCAGTACCCGTTCCGCCGCCCATACCAGCAGTAATGAAGACCATATGCGCGCCCTGCAATGAATCTGCAATTCGAGCGCGTGCCTCTTGTGCCGATGCTGCACCAATTTCTGGTTTTGCACCTGCGCCAAGACCGCTTGATCCCAATTGCAAATTAATCGATGCTGCGGAGCGTTGCAATGCGCCCGCATCGGTGTTCATGCAAATAAATTCCACTCCATCGACACCGCGACGAATCATATGCTGGACAGCATTGCCGCCAGCGCCCCCGACTCCAACCACTTTAATAATGGTCTTGCCGGCTGTATCTTGATCTAGCATTTCAAATTCCATAAACCCTCCTGAGTTACTTAGTTACATTAACGACGACGAAAAAAACTTAAAAATTACCCGTAAACCATTCCTTCATTCGCGAAAGAGCGCCTTGAAAAGAGCCTGATTGCGATACACGACGACCGCGTATCAGCTGTGCCTGACCTTCCATTAAGAGTCCAATACCTGTTGAAAAGCGTGGACTTCTTAATACTTCATGAAGATGGCCGCGGTATTCTGGTATTCCAATCCGCGCAGGTCTTAAAAAAACCTGCTCTGCTAACTCAACCATGCCCGGCATTAAGGAGGTGCCACCTGTCAGAACAATGCCTGATGAAACCATGCCCTCATAGCCCGAGTCGCGCACTACGCCCAACACCAAGGTAAATAATTCTTCGACACGTGGCTCAATCACGGCGGCAAGAGCCTGCTTCGAAATGGGACGTGGCTCACGATCACCTACTCCAGGTACGTCGATCATGGCAGTGGAATCAGCCATATCTTGGCGCGCAATTCCATAATGAATTTTGAGATCTTCCGCTTCCACGGTTGGCGTGCGCAATGCCATTGCAATGTCATTGGTAATTTGATCACCCGCAATCGGAATCACCGCGGTGTGGCGAATCGATCCCTGACTATAGATCGCAATGTCAGTTGTACCACCGCCGATATCGACCAAGACTACGCCGAGTTCTTTTTCGTCTTCGGTCAGCACGGCCAGACTAGAAGCGAGTGGCTGCAAGATCAAATCGTTTACCTCTAAGCCACAACGCCGCACACACTTCACAATATTTTGAGCCGCACTCACGGCGCCAGTAACGATGTGGACCTTTACCTCTAAACGCAATCCACTCATACCAATTGGCTCACGAACATCTTCCTGCCCGTCGATGATGAATTCCTGAATCAAAATGTGCAGAATTTGCTGATCCGTCGGAATATTGATGGCCTTTGCTGTTTCCAGCACGCGCTCCACATCGGTAGAGCCGACTTCTTTGTCCCGTATGGCAACCATGCCACTCGAGTTAAAACTAAAAATATGATTTCCTGCAATGCCAGTAAATACCTGAACAATGCGACGATCCGCCATGACCTCGGCTTCCTCGAGCGCTTTTTGAATCGATTGCACTGTGGCCTCAATGTTGACTACAACGCCCTTCTTTAATCCCTTGGACGCGGTTTGTCCAACACCAACAACATTAAATTGCCCATCTGCGTCGAGCTCAGCAACCAAAGCAACTACTTTTGATGTGCCAATATCAAGACCGACCAAAAGGTCTCGGTTATCCTTACTCATCAAATTTCCTCATGATTAAATTCACCGTTGTGCTCCGCTCTTTTTTGCATCTAGCTCCGGCTTTTTGTTAGCAGTGCCAGCAAGGTGTACTGCAAATCCATTGCCGTAACGTAAATCAATTGCATCAACACGGCCCATCAGTCGCTCTTGCGCCTTTGGCCAATATTCAATTAAACGAGCGACACGCTCTTCAGTTAAGACTTTGCCTTGAGCCTCTTCGTCGCGACCAAATTCAACGCGGATACCGTTAGATAGCTTCACGCTCCACGAATATCGATCCGATAAAGTGACGCTAACAACATCGACATTCCACGGCGCAAACCATCGGCTTGCTTTTTGATAGAGCTGCATTACTTCTTTACTCGAGTCATTCGGTCCCCATACCTCGATTAAATGCGAGGGATCATCTACTTGAGACAGGTTTCCGCTAAATACTTCGCCAAAGCCATTCATAAACTTATGCTCGCTACGACCGCCCCAAATAGCAAATGGCTTTTGCTCTTCAATGCTCACAGCGATACCATTCGGCCATATCCGCCGAACACTTGCATGCCTTACCCATGGCAGGTCTTCAAATGCTTCTTTGATATTTTCTAGACGTACCGTAAAAAAGTTACCTTGAACTTGCTCAAGCACCTGATTTTTTACCTGGGATAGATTGACGTGCTTGACGACTTGCCCTGGTAATGGCTCAACTTGCATTTGGCGTAAGGCAAAAACAGGTTGCTGGCTCAGCCACATTAATCCCGTAACGGTCGCCAGTAGAAAAAAGAGGCGCATTAACCAGCGACTCACTTCAGCCATGCGTGCGGGATTATTAAGTAAAGGTGTAGACATACCCAGGACAAAATTGAATGAGCGCCTAGCTAAATTACTCATTGTTTTGGACTCATTGTTTGACTCAGTAACCACAACACTAAGTCGGCATAACTAACACCCGCTGCTTTTGCTGCCATCGGCACTAAGGAGTGTGACGTCATACCAGGGGATGTATTCATCTCCAAGAGATAAGGCTTGCCATCGCGGCCATCCAGCATCACATCGGCACGACCCCAGGTGCGGCAGCCCAATGCACGGTAGGCATCAAGCGCTAGGGCCTGCACCTTTTGATTAATGGCCTCATCCAAACCAGTCGGGCAACAGTACTGGGTATCGTTTGAAAAGTATTTATTGTGGAAGTCATAATTGGCGTCAGGCGGCACAATCCGAATCACTGGCAGCGCTTCTGCATTTTGCCCCTCGCCCACCAAAGGGCAAGTCAGTTCATCGCCAATAATGCAGGTCTCTGCAATCACTTTCGAATCTAAAGCGGCTGCTTTTGCGTAGGCATCTGGTAACTCTTCTACAGTTTTGACTTTGGTTAAGCCCAATGACGAACCTTCATGCGCTGGCTTCACGATTAAAGGCAAACCTAAGTGCTTTGCCACTGCAGCCCAATCACTTTGAGGCGTCAGCTCTTCAAAGTCAGGTGTTGATAAGCCGTTACTGTGCCAGATTTGTTTGGTTGCAATTTTATCGATGGATAGTGCGGACGCAAGGACGCCACTGCCGGTGTACGGAATTTCTAGTAACTCGAGCAATCCCTGAATCGTGCCATCTTCGCCATAGCGGCCATGCAGCGCAATAAAGACGCGATCAAAGCGTTCATTCGTAATCTCAGTCGGATTGCGCGCGCCCGGATCAAAGGCATGCGCGTCAACCCCTTTTTCCAGTAAGGCGCTCAAAACGCCATTGCCCGACAAAAGCGAAATTTCCCGCTCACCTGATTTCCCACCGAGTAATACCCCGACCTTACCCAAATCACTGGGCTTTAGCTTAGCAAGATCAACCTTGACACGCTCTCCCCAGGGCATCGTGCGATTAAGCATGTTGCGCTCCCGAGAGAATAGCGGGCAAAGTGGATATCGATCCGGCGCCCATCGTAATGACAACATCACCATCATGCAGCATGGTCGTAATCGCCGTAGGCATATCCGCTACTTTGGCTACATAAGTAGAGTCGACTTGCGCAAGCAATGCTGAATTGGCCTCAGCATCATTGCTACAAGTTGCTTTAAAGAGGCTCTCCCCATCAGCACCCTTGATGCGGGGTTCTCCCGCGGGATATACATCTGTCAAAACTAAGGCATCGAAGCCGCGCAGCACATCCACAAAATCACCAAAACAATCACGTGTTCGCGTGTAGCGATGCGGCTGAAATGCTAAAACCAATCGGCGACCTGGATAGGCTCCACGTGCTGCCGCCAAAGTCGCTGCCATTTCAACGGGGTGATGTCCATAATCATCGATTAAGGTGAAGCTTCCACCTTTTGCCAATGCAATATCACCGTAGCGTTGGAAACGCCTGCCAACACCACTAAATTCGGACAAGGCTTTCACAATGGCTTCATCGCGTATACCCAACTCAGTCGCTATACCAATCGCAGCAAGGGCATTGCGTACGTTGTGCAATCCTGGAAGATTCAGTTCGATTTGCAATGGTCCGGGCTTAACGCCATGACGCCGAATCGTACGGCGCTCTACTGTAAAGCGCATCCGTGTTCCATCGGCCTCAATGTGATGCGCGCGGATATCCGCATCATCGGCAGTACCGTATCTCAGAATGGGTTGCGATACAAAGGGAATCAGATCCCGCACGTTGGCATCGTCTGCGCACACAATCGCAATGCCATAAAAAGGCATGCGCTGCGTAAATTGTACAAATGCCTGTTTGAGACGCGCCATATCATGCTGATAGGTATCCATGTGATCAGCATCAATGTTCGTGATGACCTCCATGGCTGGAAATAACTGCAGGAATGAGGCATCTGACTCATCCGCCTCCACCACAATAAAATCCCCTTGTCCTAGACGCGCATTGGCATTGGCTGAATTGAGTTTTCCGCCAATCACAAATGTGGGATCCAGCCCCCCTTCAGCCAGCACCGAAGCAACTAAACTGGTAGTAGTGGTTTTTCCATGCGTTCCTGCAATTGCAATGCCTTGCTTTAAGCGCATGAGCTCACCCAGCATCACAGCCCGCTGAATAATCGGAATTTTTGCAGCGCGCGCAGCCAGTACTTCGGGATTGTTACCAGCTACCGCAGTTGAAATTACAACCGCCTCAGCAGTGCCAACATGGCTGGCCTTGTGGCCAATCTGGATATCGGCGCCCAAGCCACGCAAGCGCTGTGTTGTCGCGCTTTCAGCTAAATCAGAACCTGAAACTTGGTATCCCAAGTTGAGCAACACTTCGGCAATGCCACTCATACCGGCGCCGCCAATGCCGACAAAATGAATTTGCTGAACAATGTGCTTCATGGTTTTACTCCTGCAGATTCAGCGCATATCGCTGCCACGCGCTCGGTTGCCTGCATCTTTGCTAGTACGCGAGCACGCTCTGCCATTGCCATCAACTCCGGGCGGCTTACACTTTGTAACCAAGCAGCCAGTGCGCTTGGATTGAGGTCAGTCTGTGGCCATAGCTTAGCCGCATCTGCTGTTGATAAAAACTCGGCATTGGCAGTTTGGTGATCGTCAATCGCAAATGGAAACGGCACGAAGCAGGCAGCGACGCCGCAGGTAGCAATCTCCGATACGGTCATCGCACCCGACCTACATACTACGAGATCGGCTGCAGCATACGCTGTTGCCATATCCCCAATAAATGCATGAACATCTGCAGTAACGCCATAAACAGCATAGCGTTGCTTCAGTTCAGCGACGTGTTTTTCACCTGCCTGATGCAGCACGCGCGGTCTTTCCTCGGCGGGAATCTGAGCAAGCGCCGCTGGAATCGTTTCATTTAGGGCGCTAGCACCCAAGCTACCACCGACAACTAATAATGTCAGCGGGCCAGTGCGCGCACCGTAGCGCTCAGCAGGCGGCACTATTGACTCAAACTCACCGCGAATCGGATTACCAACCCACTCTCCTTCGGGCAGGGTATTAGGAAACCCCGTCAGGGTTTTAGTGGCTAGCCTAGATAGATAGCGATTGGAGCTACCAGCAACCGAGTTTGCCTCATGCAAAACCAGCGGGCGCTTCAGTAAAGCGCTCATTAATCCACCAGGAAAGGTAATGTAGCCACCCATGCCCAATACGACGCTTGGCTTGAGCCTGCGAATAATCTGCCAACTTTGTAAACATGCTCTTGCCAGATTAAAGGGGAGCATCAGCTTAGTCAGCAAACCCTTACCGCGCAGGCCACTAAAATTAACCGCCTCAAATGGAAACCCTCGACTCGGTACCAAACGGTATTCCATGCCGGTGGCATTGCCAAGCCAAGCCACCTGCCAGCCGCGCGTACGCAAAAGCTCGGCAACTGCCAATCCAGGGAAGATATGCCCGCCAGTGCCGCCAGCCATGACTAAGATGGAAGGCTTATTCATAACTTACCTCCCCGCATTAAGACACGGTTTTCATAATCAATCTTGAGCAGTACAGTAAGCGCAACGGCATTCATCAAAATCCCAGAGCCACCATAGCTAATTAAAGGCAGTGTTAAGCCTTTCGTCGGTAGCAGACCTAAATTCACTGCCATATTGATAAATGCCTGCCAACCAATCCAGATGCCAATGCCTTTGGCCACCAAGCCAGCAAAACTGCGATCCAGTTGCAGTGAAGTTCGGCCGATCAGAAAAGCGCGACGCACAATCCAGTAGAACAAAAAGATAATGACGAGCACACCTGCAAAACCCAACTCCTCACCGATTACTGCCAAGATGAAATCGGTATGTGCTTCGGGTAAATAATGTAATTTTTCAACACTACCGCCAAGTCCAGTACCAAACCACTCACCCCGTCCAAATGCCATGAGCGAATGGGTTAGTTGATAGCCTTTATTGGCAGCGTGATCCGCTGCCCAGGGATCTAGAAATGCAAAGATGCGTTCGCGGCGAAATGGCGAGAGCGCGATGATGATGGCGGCGCTCGAAATTCCAGCCACTACCAATCCACCAAACAATTTCACATTAATTCCGCCCAAGAAAAGAATGCCAAAGGCAATCAAGGCAATCACTACAAAAGCGCCCATATCAGGCTGCCATAGCAGTAATGCGCCAATGATCATGACGGCAATACCCATCGGTACTAATCCCTTCACAAACGAATGGAGATACTCTTGGCGCTGAACGGTATAGCTCGCAGCAAAAATGACAACTGCAAACTTCATCAGTTCCGATGGCTGGAAATTCATAAAGCCAAACGAGATCCAGCGGCGCGCTCCGTTAACGCCTTTACCGATTCCAGGTATTAGGACTGCAATCAATAGCAGGATCGTAATTCCGAACAGAATCGGCGCAAGTTTGTCCCACGCCTTCACTGGTATCCGAAAAACACACAAACCAACCACCGTCGCAATCGTTAGTGAAATCAAATGCCGTATCAGAAAGTGATTACTACTGTAGTTTTTGTATTTTGGACCATCGGCCAAGGTAATCGATGCGGAATACACCATCACCAAACCAATGAGCGCCAATGAAACAACCGCCCACACTAGCAACTGGTCATACTCCATCATGCGTGAGCGCGTTTGCTCAACCCCTGTAACTGCATCACGTAAGCCAGTTCGAAAGCCAGTAATGCCGCCACGTGAATAGTTCCAAAAGCGATTTAGATTCATGCGCTTACTCCAGGCGAGCAATCTGCCTCAAGGCTGGAGTCGGAAAACTGCATGCCCAGTTCTTCCACCTCAGATATAAATACAGCAGCACGGTGAATATAGTCTTTAAATTGATCAAAGCTGGCGCATGCTGGAGAAAGCAGAACCACATCTCCTGAAGCCGCGCGTTCTGATGCCATCTTGACTGCAACTGCAATGGTTTCACAGCACTCTACTGCAACACCGGTTGCTTGAAGTGCATCCGCAATGCGTGGCGTATCTTTGCCAATCAAGAGAACGCCTTTTGCAAAACGCTGCACCGGATCAAATAGTGGCGAGAAGTCTTGACCTTTACCATCACCGCCCGCGATTAACCAAATCTTTTTCGCGCCAGCCGTATCACCAAGACCATTGAGTGCAGCAACAGTAGCGCCTACATTGGTTCCTTTGCTGTCATCGACATACTCCACATCCCGAATCACAGCAACACTTTGAACGCGGTGGGGTTCGCCACGATACTCGCGCAGACCATGCAGTAATTTATTGAGTGGCAAGCCCACTGCCCTAGCCAATGCCAAAGCAGCAAGGGCATTTAAAGCATTGTGTTTACCGCGGATGCGCAATGCATCCGCCGGAATTAAGCGCCTCAAGCGAATCGGCTCAGGCTCTACTGCGGCGGATTTACGTCGCCGCTTGGGCTTTTCTAACTCAGCATCCTCATCCACTTCAGCCCAAACCAACCAATCAATTCCGCCGGCCTGAGGATCGTGCTCAATCCCGAATGATTCAGGCTCATCGGGCCGGCTGGAGCCAAAGTGAACGATCTGATGATCTTCCAATTGACTACTCAGCAAGCGGTTTAATTCAAGCTCATCTCGATTAATAATGCAGATACTGCTTGGTCCAAAAATGGCTGCCTTTGCAGTTGCGTAGGCCTGCATATCTCCATGCCAGTCTAGGTGATCCTGACTTAAATTCAGAACCGTTGCTGCGCTCGGATCGAGACTATAAGTAAAGTGCAATTGAAAACTCGATAGCTCGAGCACCCACAACTCGGGCAGATCACGTAAACCATCAGCGCTATCCAGGCAAGCCATTAGTTTATCCAATGCAGCGGGACTAATATTGCCAGCTACTGCAACCGTTTTGCCGGCGCGCTCACACAGCTGACCAACTAGCGCCGTTGTTGTTGTTTTGCCATTGGTGCCGGTAATGGCAACAATTTTTGGCGCATAGATCCAATCTCCGGAATCGGATAACTCAACAATCGATTCGCGTTCCAGCGCTGCAATACCGCGGGCAAAGAACTCGATCTCACTCCACACTGGAATACCTTGTTGCTGCGCAATTGCCAAAATGGATTGTGCTGGTTCTGCAATTGGCGATAGTCCGGGCGATATACCAATCACATCGATATCCATGAGCGCCTCGGGGCTCCAGGGACCAAAATGCATGTCTTTTAGTCCTGCAAACTCGAGTTCACTTAACTGCGCGCTCTGCTTTTCATTGAGCTCATGACGCGCGCGCGTATCCACTAGGCGAGTGACAGCGCCATTACGTAGGCACCATTTCGCCATCGCCACTCCGGATTCACCCAGCCCCAGAATTAAAAAACGCGTTGGCTCAACTGAGAGCGCTTCCGCTCTACTGAGTTCAGGGCGTATAAAAGGATCTTTTATATTGTGCATCGTGTACTGATTACCGTAATTTCAAGCTTGATAAACCAACCAACACCAACAAAATAGTGATGATCCAAAAACGAACAACAACTTGGGTTTCGCGCCAACCACCCAGTTCAAAATGGTGGTGCAGGGGCGCCATTCGAAAAATGCGGCGTCCTTCGCCATAGCGTTTTTTGGTGTACTTGAACCAAATCACCTGCATCATCACGGAAACTGTTTCGGCGACAAAAATACCGCCCATCACAAATAAAACAATCTCTTGGCGCACAATGACCGCAATGGTTCCAAGTGCGCCGCCCAGGGCCAATGCACCAACATCACCCATAAAGACCTGCGCAGGATGTGTGTTGTACCAAAGAAAGGCAAGACCTGCTCCACCCATGGCGCCGCAGAAAATCATCAATTCACCGGCGCCAGGAATAAATGGAAACAGCAAGTACTTAGCGTAAATTGCATTGCCCATCACATAGGCGAACGCGCCCAGCGCAGCACCTACCAAAATCACAGGCATGATGACAAGGCCATCAAGACCATCGGTTAAATTGACTGCATTACTACTACCAACGATTACCAGATAACTCAGAATAATGAAGCCCATCACTCCCAGTGGATAGCTAACCTCTTTAACAAAGGGAAGATAGAGGTTTGATTTTGCTGGTAGGTCCAATGAAAAACCGCTTTGCACCCAGTCAATAAACAACTGCAATACCTTTAAGTTATTGACCTCAGACACAGAGAAAGCCAAGTAAATCGCAGCAAATAATCCAATTACGGTTTGCCAAAAAAACTTTTCGCGTGAGGCCATTCCCTTAGGGTCTTTGCGGGCAACTTTTCGGTAATCGTCTACCCAACCAATCAAGCCAAAACTAAAAGTAACCAGCATCACAATCCAGATGAATCGATTGGTAAGGTCAGCCCACAAAACACATGAGGTAAATATGCCAATCAGAATGAGCACGCCGCCCATGGTTGGGGTTCCTGATTTAACTAAATGCGTTTGTGGCCCATCGGTACGGACTGCTTGGCCCATCTTTAACTCCGTCAGTCTCCGAATAACCCAAGGACCGGAAATAAGCCCGATCAACAAGGCAGTTAATGTCGCCATCACTGCACGAAAGGTAATGTAATTAAATACACGGAAAAAACTGTAATCGTCTTGTAACCACTGCGCCAAGATTAAGAGCATGCTTTAACCTCCGCCAGCGTATCTTTTAACGCCGCTACCACTCGCTCCATGCGCATAAAACGCGATCCTTTTACTAACAACGCATATGGCTTAGATGAAGAGGCTCCGGCGCCAAGCAATGCAATAGTAGAAACTACATGGGCATTTAATGCGTCCACAGTGTCAAAATGGATCGCGGCATTACTACTTCCTATGCGCCCATTAAATTCATTAAAACCCCGCACCGAAAACTGCGTTTGCTCTCCTAGCGCCCATAAGTGCTCAATGCCACACTCTGCAGCATATGCACCGACCTCATAATGAAACTCGGGGCCTTTTGATCCCACTTCACCCATGTCACCAAGAACCAAACACGTCTTTTTGCAAGCTTGACTAAGAGCATCAATTGCCGCACGGACTGAGTCGGGATTGGCGTTATAGCTGTCATCAATCAATAGGCAAGCGCCATATTGGTTTGCCATCATTCGGCCACTGACCGCCTGAAATGATTCCAAGCCATGACGGATGGCGCGTAGATCGATCTTTGCAGCTAACGCTACTGCAGTGGCAGCAAGTGCGTTGCGCAGATTATGCTCACCGAGCACTGAAAGTCGTACCTTGATAACGCCGTTGCTTGTTTTGATTTCAAGCGCACCGTCTTCTAGAAGAATTCCGCTGACTGCTGCAGGGCCATTGAACGCAAAGTCAATGATGTGACGCCCATTGGCTTTTTTACGCCAATCGCTACTAAACGGAGTATCTGCTGGAAAAACTGCAACGCCATCCAATGGCAATGATGCGATAACATCGGCATGCTCGTGCGCAACCGCATCAACGGTCTGCATGAATTCTTGATGCTCGCGCTGGGCATTATTGATCAGTGCAATCGATGGTTTGGCAATGTTAGCGAGGTAGGCTGTCTCGCCAGGATGATTCATTCCGAGTTCAATCACAGCCAATCGATGCTGTTCACGCAAACGCAATACCGTCAGCGGAAGCCCAATATCATTATTCAAGTTACCGGGCGTGATTAAGGTTGCTTCTTTGCCCACAGCCGCACTAAAGATAGCCGCGATCATTTCTTTCACGGTAGTCTTGCCATTGCTGCCCGTCACCACCACGAGCGGTAATGTAAATTGCTGTCGCCACGCTGCAGCAAAATCACCTAAACCAATTCGTGTGTCAGCAACACATACTGCGGGGAGCTGATTTGGGCATGCCTTCTCATCTTCAATCAGTGCAGCACTTGCTCCGGCGGCACTGATCTCGCCTAAAAACTGATGCGCGTCAAAGCGCTCACCTTTTAGTGCAATAAATAGGGATCCGCCCTCAGTTACCCTACTGTCAGTGGAAATTGAATCAATTGGATGGCTTTGTGCCGCCGCCTCAGAAATATTGATCAATTTGCTGGATGGTAAAAATGCATGGATTTGGCCTAGGGTAGTCATCGCCATTAGACGGAACCTCCACTGGCCAATAAAACATGTTCTTGGTCTGAAAAATCTACTTTTCTGCTATTAATCTCTTGGGTTGTCTCGTGGCCTTTGCCTGCAATCAATACAACATCATTGACTTCTGCGTGCCGAACGCCGCTGAGGATCGCTGCAGCCCGATCTAAAATGACCTCGACTGATTTGCCATTACTCATTCCAGCCTGAATATCGGCGCTAATTTTTTCTGGACTCTCGGATCGCGGGTTATCGCTGGTCAGAATGGTATGGTCAGCCAACTCTGCAGCAATCCGGCCCATGAGCGGTCGCTTACTCGTATCGCGATTACCGCCACAACCAAAAATACACCACAACTTTCCTGCACGTTGAGCTGCGATGGGGCGCAAAGAGCTCAATACCTTTTCTAATGCATCTGGGGTATGGGCGTAGTCAACAATAACCAGTGGACCAGTGCTGCGCGAATTACCGAGCACCATTTCCATTCTTCCGCTCACTGGTTTTAAGAGTGCAATGCGGTTTCCTGCCTCAAGCACGTCCATGCCACTAGCCAATAGGCAAGCCCAGACTGCAAGGCAATTGCTCAGATTAAAGTCCCCCACAACCGGAACCCCAACCTCAGCCCTGCCATGGTCTTGCCATTCAAATATGCCCTGATAGCCATAATCTTTAAACTGCATGCTACTGGAAAAAATAGCATGCAGTCGCTTACCAAACTTTTCAAAACCAGCAAAGGCCTCATAGTCGATTGCATAGCCCCACACCTGAACACCCGTCTTCGCCAATAACTGCATGGCTAATTCACGACCCAAGGGATCTTCTAAATTAATGACCGCATTCTGTAAACCTGGGAACTGAAATAAACGAAACTTAACTGCTGCATACTCCGCTATGCTGCCGTGGTAATCCAAGTGATCTTGACTTAAGTTGGAAAAGACAGCCGTGGTGAATTGGACGCCATTAACACGTCCCTGTTCTAATGCATGTGAAGAAACCTCCATTGCAATTTGCTTTGCATTGGAGTCCAAAAGCGCTTTGAGTTCGGTTTGTAAGCGTGCGGCATTTGGCGTGGTGTAGCCAGTTGCTTCTAGGTATCCAGGATAGCCAATACCTAAAGTACCAATTACAGCCGCGCGCGCCTTGGGGCGATCTAAAGCATGAGAGAGCCACTGCGTGATGCTAGTCTTGCCATTTGTGCCCGTCACTCCAAACACCATCATTTGACTGCTCGGATTACCATACCATTCGGAGCAAATTGGCCCAGCATGAGCCGATAAATTTTCTAGCGCAATGCAACGCACATCATTCAAAGCAGAAATGCCTGCCAAATCCGTTGGATCATAAATAACAGCGGCAACTCCTGCACCCAAAGCATCGGCAATGTAGAGACGGCTATCCTGTATAGCGGTGCCATGCCCCACTTGGTAAGCTAGGAAAACATCGCCTGCCTTGATTTGCCGTGTGTCGCTGACAATACGTGCAGTGGGCAAAGCCATTCGCCGCAGGTGATCCATGGCTTGTTCTGGCTTAATCAAGGCAACCATCATTGCGTTAACACAACGCGTTGAATTGGCGCCGCCGAACCGGAATTAATCGCATCATCCCG
>CAWUTW010000145.1:0-2935 GCA_963925585.1 uncultured Polynucleobacter sp.
CTGCGCTCGGATAAACGGGCGTTGATTAAAAAGACCGGTAATTTGATTTCAGCGGCACGAAACACAATTGTTGGCCATGCCTCGGTTTCCATAAACAAACCCATCTCTGGCTTTGCTACTTTTAAAAACCGCTCTACCGACCAGCAGAGGTCGTAGGGCAAATAGACTTGCTGCAAGCGGCTCTGGGCAATGGCTCCTGCAAAAATGGCGGCGCCAGTGCGTCTGCCGTTGGGCGTCATGCACGTCAGTAAAATGGATTTGCCCTGATGTAAATAGGCTTCGATCAGGGGCTGGGCTGCTCTGGTTTCGCCGACCGATACCGCGTGTATCCAGATGGCTCCTGGCTGAACACGTAGACCAAAACCAAACCGCTCCGCAATCGATTGGCGGTAACCGGGGTCTTTGCGCCCCCGCCACCATAGCCGCAGCAGCACGATTGGCAACAAAACATGCCACCCAAGTTGGTAGCAGGCAAACCAGAACCAAGGACGATCCACTGTCGCTTGCGGTAATGCAGGCTCTGGGCTAACTGGCGTCACTTTTTGAGGCGCTGAGCCAACTCGGTTGCTTTGCCTAGATAGCTGGACGGCGTCATTTCGAGTAAACGGGCTTTTGCATCCTCTGGAATCGCCAAGCCACGAATGAACACCTGCAGATCCGCTTGAGTAATGCCCTTGCCACGGGTTAATTCTTTTAACTGCTCGTAGGGATTTTCGATGCCATACCGGCGCATCACGGTTTGTACCGGCTCGGCCAAGACCTCCCAGCACGCGTCGAGATCAGCCGCAATCGTTGCCATATTGACCTCGAGCTTGCCAATGCCGCGCATGGCGCTGTCGTAAGCCAAAACGCTATGCCCAAATGCAGGGCCCAAGTTACGCAATACGGTGGAGTCGGTTAAATCGCGTTGCCAGCGTGAGAGCGGTAACTTTTCAGCGAGGTGGCGCAGTAACGCATTGGCAACGCCCAAATTGCCCTCGGAGTTTTCAAAATCAATTGGGTTCACTTTGTGCGGCATGGTAGACGAACCAATTTCACCGGCCTTGGTACGCTGCTTGAAGTAACCTAAGGAGATGTAAGACCAAAAGTCCCGATCCATGTCGAGCAAGATGGTGTTGGCGCGTGCAATCGCATCAAACAATTCAGCCATGCCATCGTGTGGCTCAATCTGAATCGTATACGGATTAAATTGCAAGCCGAGGCGCTGCTCCACCACGTCGCGTGAAAACTGCTCCCAATCAAAATCGGGGTAAGCCGATAGGTGTGCGTTGTAGTTACCGACCGCGCCATTCATTTTGCCGAGCAAAGGTACTGCCGCGATTGCAGCAATCGCGCGCTCCAATCGTTTGGCAATATTGGCAATCTCTTTGCCAAGGGTGGTAGGCGATGCGGGCTGGCCATGGGTCCGCGAGAGCATGGGTACGCTCGCATTGGCCAAAGCCAATTCAGTTAAGGCGTCGTGGATTTTGCGCAGCTGGGGCAATAAGACGGTATCGCGCGCGCCCCGCAGCATCAAACCATGCGCCGTATTGTTAATGTCTTCCGAGGTACAGGCAAAGTGGATAAATTCACTTGCCTTGAGCAGATCAGGCCTTCCCGATACTTTTTCTTTTAGAAAGTATTCCACTGCCTTCACGTCGTGATTCGTCACGGCCTCGATTTCTTTAATGCGCTGCGCATCGGCATCGGTAAATGCATTCGCTAAGGACAATAAAAAATTCGCATCAGCCTGCGAAATGCGCGGTACATCAGGAAGACCAGCAGACCCCAGGGCTAAGAGCCAGTGGATCTCGACAAAAACGCGCTGCTTCATGAACGCAGACTCGGACAACCAAGGTCGCAACGCATCCAGCTTGCTGGCGTAGCGGCCATCCAGTGGGGATAGGGCGTTTAAAGTACTAATCGGTTGGCTCACGGTCCTGCCTTTTTGGGATGTAATCGATAAAAGCTTATTTTAAAGCGTTATTGAGTCATCCTTGCCTGAGCGCTATACTCCATCGCTATGAAAATAATTGGATCGCTTACCAGCCCTTACGCCCGTAAAGTACGGATTGTCCTTGCCGAAAAGAAGATCGAGGCTGATTTCGTTCTCGAAAACGTCTGGGCCCCTGAAACCACCATTGGGCAAACCAACCCTTTAGGCAAGATTCCCTGCCTGGTGATGGATGATGGCAGCGCTCTTTTTGATTCAAGGGTAATCGTGGAGTACGTCGATACCTTGAGCCCCGTTGGCAAGTTAATTCCAGCCGATGGTCGTGAGCGTGCCGCGGTTAAAACCTGGGAAGCGTTGGCGGATGGGCTATTGGATGCCGGCATCTTGGCAAGGCTAGAGGCAACCTGGCGGCCAGCAAAGCAGCAAAGTCCTGCTTGGATTGAGCGCCAAATGAGCAAAATCGACGCCGCCTTAAGAAGCATGTCGAATGGTTTAGGTGAATCAAATTACTGCCACCATAATCAATTTAGCCTAGCCGATATTGCGGTCGGTTGTGCCTTGGGTTACCTGGATTTTCGCTTTCCATCGCTGGACTGGCGCACGCCATACCCGAACTTAGAGACCCTCTACCAAGGGCTCACGCAGCGGCAGTCGTTTAAGGACACGATCCCGCCTGCTGCCTAGAACCAAGTGCTTAGGGGCCTTTATTCTGGGCTTGCAGTAATAATCCCGCCGCCCAAGCAAATATCACCGTCATAGACTACTGCGGACTGACCTGGAGTCACCGCCCATTGCGAGGCCTCGAATTGCAGAGCGAATCCAGTAGGCGCACTTTGCAGGTTGCAATTGGCATCTAACTGACGATAGCGTGTTTTAGCCCCGTAGGTCCCTACCATTGGCATTTCGCCACTAATCCAACTGGCGTCCATTGCGCTTAAATGCAGGCTACAAAGCCACGGATGCGCGTGGCCTTGGGCGATATAGAGTGTATTGCTCGCCATG
>CAWUTW010000146.1:0-3937 GCA_963925585.1 uncultured Polynucleobacter sp.
TCTTCAAATTCGTTAACATTATTGATCTCGGTACCCATTGCAATGTTCGTGACTTTTTCAAGAATCACTTCCACTACTACAGGTACGCGGAGCTCTTTGGCCATCTTTTGCGCTTCGATCAAAACGCCATTGATCTTGCTCGGGTCGGTCACACGCAGGGCTCGGCAACCCAAACCTTCTACAACTTTGACGTGATCAACACCGTAGCCTTTTAAGCTCTCATCGTCGACGTTAATATTGTCAAAGGCGAGCTGTACACAGTAATCCATCTCAAAGCCGCGCTGTGCTTGTCGAATCAAGCCGAGGTAGCTGTTGTTTACCAGAACCATAACCAGCGGCAAGTGGAACTGCGCTCCCACGGCTAACTCTTCAATTAAGAACTGGAAGTCATAGTCACCGGCTAGGCCAACAACTGTCTTGGTTGGATCCGAGGCTAGTACACCGAGTGCTGCAGGAATAGTCCAACCTAAAGGACCAGCTTGACCGCAATTGATCCACTGACGAGCGCCATAGACGTGCAAGAATTGGCTACCCGCAATTTGCGATAAGCCAATCGTCGATACATAGACTGTATCGCGACCAAATACCGAATTCATCTCTTGATAAACACGCTGTGGCTTAATAGGTACATTGTCAAAGTTAGTCTTGCGCAACATAAGGCGCTTACGCTCTTGGCAACGGCTAACCCAATCGCTGTAGTCCCTTAATTTGCCTTTGGACTTCCATTCTTTAGCTACTTCAACAAACAATTCCAATGCAGCTTTTGCGTCAGACACAATGCCGTAGTCTGGGTTAAAAACGCGGCCAATTTGCGTTGGCTCAATATCGACGTGGACAAACTTACGGTCTTTACAGTACACATCAATCGATCCCGTATGGCGGTTTGCCCAGCGGTTACCAATACCCAAAACAAAGTCACTCGCAAGCATCGTGGCATTGCCGTAGCGATGCGATGTTTGCAATCCGACCATACCAGCCATCAGCGGATGGTCATCGGGAATCGTGCCCCAACCCATCAGGGTAGGGATAACCGGGATGCCCGTCAACTCAGCAAACTCAACTAATAACTTATCTGCATCGGCATTAATAACGCCGCCGCCAGAAACGATCAAAGGTTTCTCAGAAGCCATCAGCATTTCAAAAGCTTTTTCGATTTGCTTGCGGCTTGCTGCAGGCTTGTAGACCGGCAATGGCTCATACGTATCGATATCAAATTCGATTTCGGCCAACTGCACGTCAATTGGCAAATCAATTAAGACTGGACCAGGTCGTCCAGAGCGCATCACATGAAAGGCTTGCTGAAATACGCGGGGCACTAAACCAGGCTCGCGCACGGTAACGGACATTTTGGTCACTGGCTTGGAGATAGACTCAATATCAACCGCTTGAAAGTCTTCTTTGTACAGGCGAGCACGTGGAGCTTGGCCAGTGATGCATAGAATTGGAATGGAATCAGCGATGGCAGAGTAAAGGCCGGTAATCATGTCAGTGCCAGCAGGGCCTGAGGTACCAATGCAGACACCAATATTGCCGGCCTTAGCGCGGGTATAGCCTTCAGCCATATGGGAGGCTCCCTCAACGTGGCGGGCCAAAATGTGCGTAATCGACTGACGCTCACGCAATTGAGCATAGAGCGGGTTGATTGCTGCGCCGGGCACACCAAAGGCGGTAGTAACGCCCTCTTTTTCCATTACTAATACTGCAGCCATTGCGGCTTTCATTTTGGCCATGATGTCTCCTCTATGTTTTAAGAATGAATGCATGATCCCTATTTCTGCTTGAAATGAGAACGGCAGGCGTACTCATATCACCTATTCCAATTTGGAATACCCTAAATGGAAATCAGGCTAGAATAGGCAAATGGATCGCATCCAGGGCATCGCCCTATTTGTTCGCGTCGTTGAGACTGGCTCCTTTAGCAAGGCCGCCATCAGCCTTGGCATTACCCAGCCAACCGCTACTAAGCACATCGCCTTTTTAGAGAAACGCCTCGGCTCACTTTTGTTGCACCGCAGCACAAGGGGGGTCACCCCGACCGAAATCGGCCAAATTTATTATGAAAAATGCAAAGTCATTTCGCGTGAGCTCGAAGATGCGGATAATTTAGCCGCCCTATTGCAGAGCAAAATTCAAGGAAAGCTATCCATTAGCTCTTCAGTTGCCTTCGGCCGCCGCATTTTGACTCCCTTGGTGCTTGAATTCATGGGTCAGCACCCCCAACTGCAAGTGCACCTGAGTTTGGATGACCATTACGTCAATTTAGTGGAGCAAGGCATTGATTTGGCGATACGCATGGGCCGCTTGCCAGACTCATCCTTGGGTTCGCGTTATTTGGGGCTAAACCCCTGGGTGCTGGTTGCCAGTCCGGCCTATCTAGAAGAGCATGGAACGCCCAAGCACCCAACCGAGTTATCGGGGCATCAGGCTCTAATTTATAGCTCGGTTCAAGATAACCACCGTTGGCACTTTAGCGGGGCCGATGGCGCGGCACTCTCCATCCCCGTCAAAGGCCCGCTGTACTCGAACAACTTGTCAACTCTGTTGGATGCAACCATCGCTAAAATGGGTTTAGCAGCAATCCCTTGGTACGTGGCGCACCACTCTGTTCAAAAAGGAAGTTTGCGACCCATTTTGACGGACTGGACCTTGCCTTCCCAAGAAATCCATGCAGTGTTTTCGTCGCCCCGTTTAGTGCCTGGTAAGGTTAGCCAATGCATTGATTGGCTTCAAGGCCACTTTGCAGGAAATTGGTGGGAGCGCGAAGAAAGCCTGACCCAGCTCGCTGAATCCAATCGATATTAGTACGCAGTAAAACCAAAAATGCTCTAATTTTTATTAAACCAAAAGGAACTCCATGAAAAAAACATCCCTTCACATCGCTGCTGTAACTGCTGCATTGCTCGCATCGACCAGCCTTGTTCAGGCACAGCCTGCTAGCCCAGCCAAGCCTAAAGTAGAGGCCGCTGCCATTATGGATACGATCTATGACTTGTATCAAGGCGATGTTGTCAAGATTGATGCAAAAACACGTACCATTACCTTTAAAAATAAAGACGGTGAATCGAATTTTGTAGCCGGTCCAGAGATTAAGAACTTTGCGCAGATTAAAGTTGGCGATCACCTGAGCGTCACCTATGAAATCGCTGTTGCATTGGAACTGATTAAAACCAAGAGCGATGGCATTCGCAGCAAGCAAGAAGCTTCTGCTGTTACCACTGCACAGCCCGGCCAAAAGCCAGCGCAGACCATTACTAATGCAACAGAAATCATTGCTGATGTCGTAGCGGTCGATCGCACTAAGAAAACAGCATCCATTAAGGGTCCCAATGGCAAGGTCACCGTGGTGAAGGTGAAGAACCCAGAGTTGCTTAAAGATATTGCAGTAGGCGATGTGGTGCGTGCTCTTTTCATCGACAGGATGGCTGCTTCGATTACACTAGGAAAGAAGTAATACATAGCAATCAATTTAGTAGTGAACGTAATGCATAGAGCCTTGATCCGTAAATGCACCAGCAACATGCATTACCGTCTCATTGCCTTTTGCATTGCCAGTATTACCCTGTTGTCTGCATGTACCACTACGACCCGTCCGGGCGTAGTGGGCGTCAACCGCCAGCAGCTGATGATGGCCTCCCAAAGCGAGGTGGAGCGTTTATCGGCCATTAGTTTTAACGAACAAAATAAAAAAGCCCAAGACAAAAAGATTCTGATTACATCAGGACCGCAATACGATCGCTTGATCAACATTGCCAATCGCCTGATTCCGCAAACAGCCTACTTTCGGGACGATACCCAGAAATGGAATTGGCAACTGAGTTTGATTAATTCACCCGTACTGAACGCAACCTGCGCCCCAGGCGGCAAGATTACGTTTTATACCGGCATCATCGATCAACTGAAGCTGAGTGATGATGAGATTGCTGCGATCATGGGGCAT
>CAWUTW010000147.1:0-22353 GCA_963925585.1 uncultured Polynucleobacter sp.
CACAGTGGGGTCGGCCTGCTCGTCGCCAATCACGCCCAAGGCATTGATCTCGACTGGGCTTGGCTTATCTGTGTGACTCATGCTGTTCTTTTTAATGCCAGACATCACCGCAGTATGGTCCGGGTGCTGGTTGGTGAATAAGGAGCCTACTTTGCCACTGTTAATCGAGATTAATTTCATTGCTAGTAACGGCAACGCGCCTCGCTTTTGTACTTGGCAAAATACACCACTAAATCCGCTTCTGATTTGTATTGAGTGTAATAAATGCGAGCCCGTGCATTGCTTTTGTATTTAGTGAAGAACCAGACGCCTGGGTCATTCTCACTTTGGTAAGGCGTTTCAAACACAATGCAATTGGCCTCGGATTTGTATTGCGTCACAAATACCTTGGCATTGGCCTCAGACGGGTAGTTTGTGATGTAAATCGGGGCTGCAATCGCCCACATACCACTACCGGCCAATAAAAGCAGTGCACAAAGATGAAGGAGTCTTCTCATGGTGCATCTATCTTACGGGCAGTCGCTGTCTTTTTTGCTAGCGAGGTGATGATTTCACGTAAATTTCCCGTAAAATTGCAAATCGCCCCCAGTTATAAACCTGAAACGGCATATGAAAAAACTGTATATCAAAACCTTTGGCTGTCAAATGAACGAGTACGACTCGGAAAAGATGGCCGATGTCTTGCATGCCAATGAAGGCATGGAAACCACCACCGACCCCACCGAAGCCGATGTCATTTTGCTCAACACCTGCTCGATTCGGGAAAAAGCCGAAGACAAGGTATTTTCCGACCTGGGTCGTCTGCGCGAACTGAAAAAACTCAAACCTGAACTGCTCATTGGTGTGGGCGGCTGCGTTGCAAGCCAAGAGGGACAGCAAATCATTAGCCGCGCGCCGTATGTGGATATAGTCTTTGGTCCCCAAACCCTGCATCGCTTACCCGACTTAATTGCCAAGCGCTTATCCAGCGGCATCTCTCAGGTGGATATTTCCTTTCCGGAGATTGAGAAGTTCGATCATTTGCCTGCATCGCGCCAAACCCGCGGCTCTGCCTTTGTTTCCATCATGGAAGGCTGCTCTAAATACTGCAGTTATTGTGTTGTGCCCTATACCCGCGGCGAAGAAGTATCGCGCCCCTTTGATGATGTATTAACTGAAGTAGCAGGGCTTGCCGGACAAGGCGTTAAAGAAATTGTATTACTGGGTCAAAACGTCAATGCCTACATAGGCAAGATGGGTAGCAGTAATGATCTTGCCGACTTTGCCCTCTTGATTGAGTACATCGCTGAGATACCCGGAGTCGAGCGCATACGCTTTACCACTAGTCACCCCAAAGAATTTACCCAGCGCCTCATTGATGTGTATGCCAAAGTACCGAAATTAGTCAGTCACTTGCATCTGCCGGTTCAGCATGCCTCTGATTCCATTTTATCGGCGATGAAGCGCGGCTATACCGCTTTGGAATTCAAGAGCATTATTCGCCGTATGCGTACTGTACGCCCTGACCTTTGCCTCTCCAGTGATTTTATTGTGGGCTTTCCAGGGGAAACGGATGCTGATTTTGAAAAGCTCTTAGCCTTAGTTACCGAATTGGAATTTGATAACAGTTATTGCTTTATCTTTAGTCCCCGCCCTGGTACCCCAGCAGCTAATCTGGCAGACGATATCCCTTACGCTGTCAAACTCAAACGCCTGCAGACTTTATTGGCACTCATTGATTCGCAAGCAGAGCAGATTAGTAAAGCAATGCTGGGCAAAGAAGAGTGCGTGCTGATAGAGGGCATTGCAAAAGACGGCATTAACTTGCAAGGCCGTACTGAAAACAACCGTGTAATTCATATTCCAGCCGAGATGGAGGAGATGGATTCCTTGATCGGGACAATGATGGATATTCGCATCACCGAAGTCTTGGCTCATACCCTACGCGGTGAGCGTGTCAACGCACTCGTACATTAATCGGTATGCCTACCAGTAGCACCATATCCAAAGTGAAATTGTGTGCTGTCGAGATTCAGTACGCAAATCCCGCACTCGAGAAAAAAGTGGGCGCATTGGCGTCTAGCGCCCTCATAAAAAAATGGGCTCGTGCGAGCGTCAATCGCCCTGGCAGTCTGACGCTGCGTTTTGTGAATCGCACCGAAGGACAGGCGCTCAATAGCCAATTTAGAACCAAGCCCCACGCCACGAATGTCCTTACCTTCTTGTATGGGATTGGCCAAAATGAGCTCATAGCCGATATCGTGATTTGCATGCCGGTTGTCACCAGTGAAGCGCGCGACCAAGGTAAAGCAGTCAAGGCTCACCTAGCGCATCTGGTAGTGCATGGCTGCCTACACGCTACCGGCCTTGACCACATGACGCAGCGCGACGCCAAGATAATGGAGGCACGTGAAGTGGTTATTCTGAAAAACCTAGGTTTTTCAGACCCTTACGCCTAATTTCAAGCCCACTTTTTTAGTTGCCATTGTTCTACGCTATTCTATTTCGATGCCTGACCCCGATAAATCCTTACTTGAACGCCTTGCTGAATTTCTAACGCCACAACCCACTAGCGCAACGGAGCGACGCCAAGAATTAATTGAAACCTTGCGCGCTGCCCAGACGGAAGGTTTCATTGATGCCGATGCCCTTTCCATGATTGAGGGGGTTTTTCAGGTCGGGGAATTATCTGCCAGAGACATCCTTGTACCGCGGGCGCAAATCGACTGGATTGATGTCGATTCCTCGGTTACCGAGGTGATTCAAACCGTTATCTCTGCAGCCCACTCGCGCTACCCCGTTTATGAAGGCAGCAAAGATACTGTACTTGGCATCTTGCTCGCCAAGGATTTATTACGCCATGCCAGTGAAGCAAACTTTCAACTGCGTGATTGGCTAAGGCCTGCCGTTTTTATTCCAGAATCAAAGCGCCTGAGCGTCTTGTTGCGGGATTTTCGAGATAACCGCAATCATTTGGCCGTGGTGGTGGATGAGTACAGCAATGTGGCTGGCATCGTCACGATTGAAGACGTGCTCGAGCAAATTGTTGGTGATATTGAGGATGAGCACGATATTGATGAAGATGCCGATAACGTTCTACTACTGGCAAATGGCGATACCCGCCTCAAAGGTATAACTGAACTCGAGCAACTCAATGCGGCCTTGGGTACGCAGTTTGATGACGATGAAGTAGAAACCGTGGCAGGTTTAATTACCCACCATTTAGGCCGCGTGCCCAAACTGGGTGAGCGTGTGCGCATTGAGGGCATCGAGTTTGAAGTGCAGCGCGCCGATCCGCGACAAATTCATGTATTGCTAGCAAGGCGCTTGGCATCTGACGTGCCCGCATCAAGGTAAGGCAAGGCTTGATTAGTCAGGGCGCGCTCGGCGTTACTCACTACACACACTGGCTCTACTGCATTGCCCTTGGCATTGCTGTTTCCATTGCTGGCGAACTCCCTTGGGGTGGCTGGCTGCAAATACCCTTGCTTAGCCTATTGTGGTGGCGGCTCTCTTTAATCAATACCACTCAATTTCTGCCGCACTTTGCCGGTGGTTTTTTGTTTGGCCTCGCTTATTTTATTGTTGGTCTGTGGTGGATTTTCATTAGCTTGCATGACATCGGCGGCATGAATGCCGCCTTGTCTGTCGCTGCTGTGGTTTTACTATCGGCTTACATGGCACTTTTTTTTGGCTTGGCCACCGCCTTGGGTAAAAAGCTACAGCATCAAAATATTCTCCTAAGTAGCGCCATCATGGCGGCGGCTTGGGTTCTAATGGAATACCTTCGTGGCCAACTCTTCACTGGCTTTCCGTGGGTTGGCTTTGCTGATGCCCAAGTCAATGGGCCCTTTGCAGCGATTGCGCCCCTGCTGGGTAGTTTGGGGTCTACTTTTTTAGTGGTATGGGTATCGATGCAGTTAAGCAAATGGCGTCAATCGCTTGTGCGCACCAGCGTTCCGATTGGATTGGTATTGGTGTTGATGCTGGGCCTCAATCCATTGCGCTTTACCGAGGCGATTGGTAAGCCCATCAGCATTCGTTTGATTCAGGGTAATTTTGAACAAAGCCTGAAGTGGAATCCGAGTGCGATCGCACAGCAAATTCGCTTTTATAGCGATGCCATCCTAGAGCAGCATGCCGATCTGATTGTGATTCCAGAAACCGGATTCCCCTTGCTCGAAAAAGACTTACCGGACGACATATTGCCTAAGCTAAACGCATTTTCACAGTCGAGTCACAGCAATATTCTCTTAGGCTTAATTGGGATCACCGCTGGCCCCAATGGGCAATTGCAGTATTCCAACCGCGCACTGGGTATATCGCCATCGTCTACTGCACCCTACTATTACGATAAATTTCACCTAGTCCCTTTTGGTGAATTTATTCCACCGGGCTTCCAATGGTTTGTAAACGCCTTCCGTATTCCGATGAGTGATTTTGCCAGGGGTAATTTGATGCAGCCCCCCTTTCAAATTGAGCGTTTGGGTCAAGATAACATTGGCGCTGCCATCACCATCTGCTACGAAGACATCTTTGGTAATGAGCTGGCTAGCCGCATTCGCAATAGCGAAAGTCCAGTCAACCTATTTATCAACATGACCAATCTCGCTTGGTTTGGTCAGTCCCAAGCACCCAGTCAACAATTGCGCTTATCGCAAATGCGCTCGATCGAAACGGGGCTTCCCAGCATTCGCTCGACCAACACCGGCATTACAGCAGTCATCGGTCCGGATGGACGCGTGCTACAGGCCTTGCCGCAATGGACCCAAGCAAGCCTAAGCGCTTCGGTGCAGGGCTTTACAGGCAAAACCCCGTTTGTGGTCTGGGGAAATTGGCCAATTTTGAGTTTGGCGAGTTTGCTTCTGGCATTTGCCTTGCTGCAACGGCGCCGGTTTTAGGAAAATCCTTGCAATTGGCAGGTAAAATCAGTCACTTAGATCGATTGGTTCTGGCTCACTATGCTTACATTTCAGCAAATTATTCTCACGCTTCAAGACTATTGGGATAAACAAGGCTGCGCCTTATTGCAACCCATTGACCTTGAGGTGGGCGCAGGCACATCCCATACCGCTACTTTTTTACGGGCCATTGGTCCAGAACCCTGGAAGGCTGCCTATGTGCAACCTTCCCGCAGACCAAAAGATGGGCGCTACGGCGAAAATCCAAACCGCCTCCAACACTATTACCAGTATCAGGTTGTGCTCAAGCCAGCCCCAGATAACATTCTCGAACTCTATTTGGGATCACTCAGCGCTTTAGGTTTAGACCTAAAACAAAACGACATTCGTTTTGTCGAGGACGATTGGGAAAACCCAACCTTGGGCGCTTGGGGATTAGGCTGGGAAGTCTGGCTCAATGGCATGGAAGTGACGCAATTTACCTATTTTCAGCAAGTAGGCGGCATTGATTGCAAGCCCGTCTTAGGTGAAATTACCTACGGCATCGAGCGCCTTGCGATGTATTTGCAAAATTGCTCGAATGTCTACGATCTTGTATGGACCGATGGCGTAACGTATGGGGACGTCTACCACCAGAATGAAGTCGAGCAGTCACGCTATAACTTTGAATACTCCAATACTGAAATGCTCTTTACGAATTTCAGCAACTACGAGAGCGAAGCCAAACGCTTAATGGAAGTGCCGCTTGCTCTACCTGCTTATGAAATGGTCCTGAAGGCCGCCCATACGTTTAACTTGCTCGATGCCCGCGGTGCTATATCTGTTACAGAACGCGCTGCCTATATCGGCCGTATTCGTACCCTCTCTCGCTTGGTAGCACAGGCATACCTTGAATCCCGTGAGCAATTGGGTTTCCCAATGTGCCAACAGCATGTCACTACGTAAGGTTTTATTGTGAGCGCGCCTTCCTCCCCATTGTCTGCTGCAACGCTTTTAATTGAATTATTCACTGAAGAGCTGCCACCAAAGTCCCTTCGTAAGCTGGGCGATGCGTTTGCTGCATCGCTATCAGATTCCGTAAAGGCGGCTGGCTTAATTACTGCAGAATCAATCACGACTAGCTTTGCAAGCCCACGCCGTTTAGCAGTGCAGATTACCCACGTTCTGAGCAAAGCAGCCGACTTTCCGGTGCGCGAAAAAGTGTTGCCGGTCAGCGTCGCATTTGATGCAGACGGTAAACCAACGCCGCCCTTGTTAAAAAAACTCAGTGCATTGGGCTATCCCGATATCGACATCGCCAGCTTGGAGCGATCGGGGCAAGATAAAAATGAGGCACTTTACTTAAATGTACAAGCCCGTGGTGCCGTTCTGCAGAATACGGTGCAGACTGCCATCGTGCATGCCTTGCAAACGCTACCGATTGCGAAAATGATGCATTACCAAGTAAAGCAGGTAGACGGAAGCTTAGAAGATGTTCAATTTGCCCGCCCAGCGCACCGCATTGTGGCCTTGCATGGCAGCACGCCATTGCAGATTCATGCGCTCGGCATTGATGCCGCAAATCAAACCGAAGGACATCGTTTCTTAGCCCCTAAGGTATTAACGATTGGCCATGCCGATCAGTACACCGCTGAGTTACTCAAAAATAAGGTCATGGCGAACTTCAATGAGCGCCGCGCCCACATTGAAACCGAGCTTCTCAAAGCGGCCAATGGCGATACAGTTTTAATGCCCAGTAATTTGCTGGATGAAGTAACGGCATTGGTTGAGTGGCCCACAGTCTATGCCTGTCATTTTGATGCGGAGTTTTTAGAGGTACCGCAAGAGTGCTTAATTCTGACGATGCAAACCAATCAGAAGTACTTTGCTTTAACCGATAGCGTAGGAAAGCTACGTAATCGCTTCTTGATCGTATCGAATATCGAAACGACCACCCCGCAATCCATTATTCAAGGCAATGAGCGCGTCGTGCGCCCCCGCTTATCGGATGCGCGGTTTTTCTTTCAGCAAGATCAAAAAAGGCCGCTGTCATCGCGCGTTGCTGATTTAGACAAGGTGGTTTACCACAATCAATTGGGCACTCAGCTTGAACGCACTAAGCGGGTTGGTGCAATCGCAACTAGCATCGCAAGTGAGTTGCAAAGTAAGGCTACTGCAGTCAATTCAAAACACGTGGCACGTGCTGCCGAGTTAGCCAAAACTGATTTGCTTACCGACATGGTGGGCGAATTTCCAGAACTGCAAGGCATCATGGGCAGTTACTATGCCCAGCACGATGGCGAGGCTCTTGAGGTTGCTGCGGCATGCAGTGAACACTACCAGCCGCGCTTCGCTGGAGATGCGCTTCCTAACAGCATGACTGGTACGGTATTGGCCATTGCGGACAAGCTTGAAACCTTAGTGGGCATCTGGGGCGTTGGCCTCGCACCCACCGGGGATAAGGACCCCTATGCGTTGCGTCGCCATGCCCTAGGTATTTGCAGGCTATTACTCGAGAAGAATTTACCGTGCAGCCTGCCTGCACTCATCGAGCTGGCACGCGGGCAGTTTAAGCAAGCTGGCGTACAAGAAAAAGCCGATGCAGCCGCAATCTATGTATTTGTAATTGATCGTTTGCGCGCCTATTTACGGGATCAAACCGAAGCCGGTAAGCCATTTACTACCGCCGAAATTGATGCGGTACTCAGTCAGCAACCTGCCCAGCTCAATGACCTGATGGATCGGCTGCGTGCCGTACGGGAATTTAATGCCCTGCCCGAATCAGCCCAATTGGCCGCAGCCAATAAACGCATCAGTAATATTCTGAAAAAAACCACGACGCCTATTCCGGCGCAGTGCTCGGCAGCTGCTTTAACACTGCCGGTGGAAATTGCTTTGCATGCGGCTTTACAAAAATCCATTCCGCTTCTGACTAGCGCCTATAGCCAACGCCAGTTTGTTACCTTGCTTCGCACGCTGGTTGATTTGAGTCAGCCGATTGATCAGTTTTTTGCCGATGTGATGGTAATGGATCCGGATCCGGCTTTGCGCGATAACCGCTTGGCTTTATTGCAGCAGCTCCACCACCAAATGAATTTGGTTGCCGATCTTGGCAGCTTGGCATGAGCTCAAGCGCTTCTAAATTAGTTATTCTCGATCGCGATGGCGTGATTAATTACGACAGTAATCAGTACGTTAAATCGGCTGATGAATGGATTCCCCTTCCGGGGAGCTTAGAAGCGATTGCTGAGCTCAATCAAGCCGGTTTTCAGGTAACGGTAGCGACCAACCAATCGGGTTTAGCGCGCGGCCTTTTTACTATCAATGACCTGCATGCCATGCATCAAAAAATGATGGATCTATTGGCTCCCATGGGTGGTCGTGTCGACAGTATTTTCTTTTGCCCCCACGTCGATGAAGACCATTGCAATTGCCGCAAGCCATTGCCAGGTCTAATGCGTGATATTGCATCCCGCTACCGTAAAACTGATTCTGCCTTACCCCTGACTGGCGTACCGATTGTGGGTGACTCCTTGCGTGACTTGGAAGCCGCCACTGTTTTAGGCGCAAACCCCCATTTGGTTCTTACCGGCAAAGGCCAAAAGACAGTGGACGCAAGTATATTGCCAGCAGGCACCGAAGTGCATGCTGATTTAATGGCATTTACTAAGTTCTTGTTGGGATCCGTCTCAAACACATGATTTACCTTACATCCACTCTCTTTGCACTTTTCTTATTGGTGTTCACGCCGATCTGGGCAATCATTTGCCTGACGGTATTTCCGTTTATGCGCAGTGAAACCCGCTACCGTTTTGTGAGCGGCTGGAATAAAACTGTCCTCTGGGTTCTCAAATGGCTCTGCGGTATTCACTATGAAATTCGGGGCATGGAATATATGTTGGGGGCGCTTGACCAACCCATCATCATTCTCAGTAAACACCAATCTGCCTGGGAAACGATTGCTTACATTGCTTTATTCCCTAAGCAGCTATGTTATGTATTTAAACGGGAGTTACTGTGGATTCCGTTCTTTGGTTGGGTCATGGCTGCACTCAAAATGATTCACATTAATCGTGACAACCGCGAGACCTCTGCCCTTTCAGTGGTAAGTCAGGGCCGAGCACGCCTTAAAGAAGGCAAGTGGATCATGCTCTTTCCAGAAGGCACGCGCACTGCAGTCGGATCCCATAAGCCCTATTTAAAGGGAGGGGCACGCTTAGCCACTGCTACTGGCGCTGCGGTTATTCCGGTAGCACACAATGCAGGCCGAGTTTGGCCACGTAAGCGCTTTTTAAAGTATCCGGGATTAGTCATCATTTCCATTGGCCCCGTGATTGCATCTGAAGGTAAAACAGGCGGGCAGCTCAATAGCGCCGTCGAATCCTGGATCGAAACAGAAATGCGGGTAATTGATCCCAGTGCTTACGAGGACGTAGCCAAAACGGAAGCCCACTCTAAGTAGCGTTCGACCGAGATGTCTTGCGCTCGCTTGGTCAGCTCATCTTCTTGCAGCTTCAAACGTCCAAGGTAATCTTGTAAATTGGTACGCAGCATTTTACGCCTTTGGGCAAATGCAGCTGCCACCACTTTTTCAAGTGCGTGCCACTCTGCGAGCGAGGCATTAAAGTTACTCCGTGGAATCATACGCACCACAGCAGAATTGACTTTGGGTTGAGGATCAAATGCCTCGGGCGGTACATCTAATAATTTTTCTAAGTGGTAACGGGCTTGCAGCATCACTGATAAGCGGCTGTATTCAGACGAACCTGCATCGGCCACCATGCGCTCGACCACTTCATCTTGTAGCATAAATACCTGCTCATTTATTTCGCTTGCAGCATCTACCAAATGAAAGAGTAAGGGCGATGAAATATTGTAGGGTAAATTACCAACGACCTTGATCTGTTTTGCGCCGCTGGCTTTTTTTGTACGTGCCCATCCCAGAAAATCAAAGTTAAGGGCATCGCCCTCGGTAATCGTTAAGCCCAGTAAATTCTGCTTGCGCCAATAAGCCACTAAATCACGATCGATCTCGAGTAAGTCCAAGCTCTCTAGGTTAGCCAATAAGGGCTTAGTTAGCGCCCCAAGACCAGGCCCTATTTCTAAAACAGCCACATCGCTAGCAGGACCAATCAAACTTACAATCGCATGAATGATGCCTTCATCAATCAGAAAGTTTTGGCCGAAACGTTTACGCGCCTGATGCATGTAACGCGGCCTTTCGATGCTGGGCAAGCAGAAATGCAAGGCGGATGGCTTCAAGCATGCTACCCGCGTCAGCCACTCCCTTGCCCGCAATATCGAGTGCAGTGCCATGGTCTACTGATGTACGAATAATCGGCAATCCAAGGGTCACGTTCACGCCACTATTAAACGCCACCAATTTAAATGGAGCTAAGCCTTGATCGTGGTACATCGCTAAATATGCATCCACCTGATCCAGTGAACGCAAATCAAATAGGGTGTCTCCCGGAAAAGGTCCCTCTACTCGAATACCCGCTTGCTGTGCCTGTGCAATCGCCGGTTCTATCGTCGTACTTTCTTCTGAGCCCAAATAGCCACCTTCACCCGCATGGGGGTTGAGGCCGGCTACCAAAATATGTGGCTGGGCAATACCAAATTGATTCTTCAAGCCGGCGTGCAGAATCTCAATCGTCTCACGCACCGACTGGACGGTGATCTGAGCTGAAACTAACGCAAGCGGTACATGGATGGTTGTGAGAGCAACACGCAACGGTAAACCGTGCTGTAAACCCATTAAACCGGCAGGCAAGTTGGCGCATAGCATCATCACTACGCGTTGTACTCCACATGCTGCTGCCAGATACTCTGTGTGCCCCGTGAATGCAACGCCGGATTGATTGATAATTCCTTTGTGCAAAGGGGCCGTTACCATGGCCTGAAAACGACCAGCTTGACAACCAGCTACTGCGGCATCAAGCGTAGCCAGTACATAGGCTGCATTATTTACATCGAGCAGACCTGAAACAGCTGGCTTGTTTAACTTCACGGACTCAATCTGTAAGCGTGGATGTCTTACGCCCTCACTAAAAAGGGTCGGATCACCAATCAGTGTGATGTGGACGCCCTTCTGCTCTTGCAAAAACGCCTGCGCTGCTTGAATCGATACCTCAGGACCAATGCCAGCAGGCTCGCCCGTTGTAATGACTAAATCAACGCGTGACATTATCTAAGTTAAGAATACGCACAGTCGCTGTATCGCGCAATTGACGGAGCCAATCTTGATATAGCTGCTCAAACTTACGTTCACGTATGGCAGCCCGTGCGAATTCACGTTGCTTTTCAACGGTTAACTGCGCATCACGGCGCTCAAGCACTTGAATTAAGTGCCAGCCAAACTCTGTTTTTACTGGATTACTCACCTCACCAATGTCGAGGCGATTCATGGCCACCTCAAACTCAGGCACCAGCTGACCAGGTGACATCCAGCCGAGTACACCACCGTTGGCCGCAGATCCATCCTCAGAATGCTTTTTCGCTAGCTCACCAAAATCAGCTGCTTTCGCACGCACTTGATCACGGTATCCGGACAAACGCCGCTCCGCGTCGGCATCCATTAGTCCAGCCCGATTGCGCAATAGGATGTGGCGCGCATTGGTCTCTGTAATCGTAATGTTTTTTGGTGTGAAATCACCCACCGCCTCTGGAATCGGGGCTTGGCTTGCCGCCATCATCACACGGCGATCTAAGACTTTAAGTACATGAAAACCAGCTGGACTTTTCACTACCGTATTGGCCAGCTGCCCAGGACCAATATTGCGCACCGCCTCAAGAAAGAGCTGGGGCAATCGGTCCGGTGTTCGATAGCCTAAATTCTGAAACTTAATACGTGGATTTTCTTTTGCTGCTTTAGCGCCAAGCTGCAAGAAATCCACATCGCCACGCGCTTCCCGCAATAAAGCATCGGCTTGTTTGCGCGCTTCTGCAATCGTGCCAGGTCCCGCGTTGGCATCGACGGGAATAAAGATTTGGGCAACATCCAATTCTTCTTGGCCGCCTGCTGCCGGTGTATTCGCTGCTGGGGTATTCATCGCCCGCGTACGCTCGCTGATGTAGTTGTCGACTTCAGCATCCGAGATTTTAATTTGCGAATCAACCTCACGCTCTCGAAAGCGCGTCACGATGACGTCCTCTCGCAGCGTTTCGCGATAACGCTCAAAACTCGATCCTGACTTCTGAATGGTTGCCCGAAATTCCGCCATACTTAATTTATTTCGAGCAGCAATATCGGCAATGATTTTATCGAGCTCAGCATTACTAACGCTAATACCGCTCTGCTCCGCATCTTGCAATTGAATTTTTTCTACAATCAGGCGCTCTAGTACTTGCTTGCGCAAGGCTTCTTTATCGGGTACCGCTGCGCCACCACCCTGCTTCGCAATCGCTGCCGTACGATCATCAATTTCTTTGCGGGTGACGTAACCCGTATTGACTACGGCAGCGACGCCATCAATATCGCGTATCGTGCTGTCAGACACATTTGCAGGAGCATTGGATTGGGCATAACTTGGAGATGCCACTGCAACGCAGGCAAGCAAGAATAGAGTACGAATTAGTCTAATGCTGCGGTTCATGCAAAACGTCATTGGTAATTCTCATAAATTGAGGGCGGTATTGTTCTGGTGGTTGGCATGTATCCCGGAACATTTAACCTCATGATATCAACTGGATTGCTTCCAGCAGCGCCAAAGCCCCTAAATTCGATTTGAAATAGAACTTGGGTCGTGGTGATTTGGGTTGTATTGCGAACCTGAGAGTAGGCAAAACGACCGGTCCAGCAGTCTTCTTTGTATTCCAAAGCCGCCAGTAAATTAAGGGTATTTAAGGTCAAAGCGTCATATCCCCAGCGACCTAGCGTGGAAATCTTGCGGGTTACGGGCCACTGCCCAGAAATATTGTATTGATCGGTGGTGGTGGTGCCTGGGGCAGCTTGTATATTGTTTTCTGCCGAGGCGGATACTGGTGGGGTCCACACATTTCGATAGCCAAAATTAAGGCTTCGACCCATAGTAGGTCGCCAGCTGCCCCCAACCGTGGTCTGAACCAGGCGATTGAGCTGGGTGTTGTATTGGCCAAATGCATCGACATTAAAGTTACCCATGAGCCGAACCGAGCCAGCGCCCAAGGTATCGGAATACGTAGTGGGGTTTTGTATCGTGTTCGTTAGGCCCACCCGCTGCCCACTGAAATCCTGGCGCTGCGCTATGGTCACATTCGCTCGCTCTGCGCCAGTTGCAGCTTCAATCATACGACTAGTCACGCCCATGGTTAACTTATTGTTATCGGCAATACGGTCATTGCCCACAAAGGTATTTTCACTGAAGATTTGGGTGATACCAAAGCCTGCATTCGCGGTGTCAAATAATGGGGTATTGGTTTGATCTTGGAATGGTGTGTAGACATAAAAAGCCCGCGGTTCCATCGTCACCAGCATATCCCGACCAAAAAATCCCTTGAGTTCCCTCGCCTCACGCTCAAACGCTAAACCCGAATCCAAACTTAAGGTAGGGATGGTAAAGCCCTGTGCCGGCGGGTAGCCCGGGGTAAATGCAGTAGCATTGTAATTATTGGATTGGACACTCAACCTAGGCTTGAAGTAGTAACCGGGGGTTATGGTTGGCATGCCAACTGCTGCCTTGACTACCGTTCGGTCGGCCTGACTAAAAACACCCGGTGCAGTAGCCGCTAAATTACCGCCGATGTTATAGGCAAAACGGGTGAAATCACTCGAGAAACTCACTTGGGGGCCAGTAGGTAGGCTGACAAATTGCTGACTGCGATCCTGAGCTAGTAGGGCATTCTGGCTGTTGTATGCGGCAACAACTTGTGGCAAAACGTTATACGGCGATTGCACTGTGACCGTAGGATCCGGCTGCAGGGTTTGGAAGGTCATTGCCCTGGCCGAAACATTCCAGCCTTTTATCAGGGATGTGGTTCCCACTTCTTGTCTAAATTGATTGGTAATACCGCCAGCCAAGGTTCTTGAAAAATCAATCGGGTATAAATTATCCGAGACCCGCGCGATGTTGGCATATCCATTCCAATTGGGCGCAATACTTTGGCGCTGCTGCCAATCGTACTTCCAGCGATCACGGCCGAGTAACTTATCGTAAGGCAGATACTCCCCTGCAACCGTACCTGAATACTTCGGATCAATGTAGCGATACGAACCACCCAATTGAGTACCCCGAAACGTCATGTAACGCGGCATGATAAGCAGATCGCGATTGGGCGCAATATTAACGTAGTAGGGCTGCGTTACGTCAACGCCATTGGTCGAACTATAGCCTGCGATTGGGGCAAGCAAACCAGAGCGTCGTTGATTGGAGGTTGGCAAACTAAAGTACGGCGTGTATGCAATTGGTACATCAAAGAATCGCATAACGCCGTTGGTACCAGTCATTTCTTTTTGCTCGTTATCGACCTCCATACGATCTGCTGTGAAATACCAATCTAGGTTATCGGGCGAGCAGGTCGAATACGTTCCCTTATCAAATACAAAAATATCGGAAGATTGAATCGTTAATTTTTTTGCCTTACCGCTCGAGCGGTTATCTCGGATTTCATAACGAGGCTCTTGCATCTCCCCTTGCCGGGCATCTACTTTAAAACTAGCCTTAGGACCTCGAAACGTAGAGTTGCCTTTGATCATTTCTACATTCCCGATCAGATCAGCAATATCGGTATCGGGGTGATAAATAATTTCGTCGGCTTTAAGAACGGTATCGTTTCGTCGAATTTGAGCGCGGCCCTTTAATTTCATCTCGCGATCAACAATGCCTTGAATCGAATCACTAAAAGTGAAGGTTAAGGCTTGGTTATCCGAAATGGGTTTTCCAACCCGCAATTGATCGTCTAACTTTAAAACACTGACATTACCGCGGTCAGGAATCAAGACAAAATTGGCGGTGTTACGCTGTGAGGATGAGGGGTTCGAGGCCGGCGCCTGAGCAAATGCTGTCGTTGAAAAATACAGCCAAAAACACCCCATCGTTACTCGTAAAAATGGGGTAAAAACAAAGGGGGCGCAAAGACCAGCGCGACGGCGATAATGGCTCATAAATGCAGACCCACTTATTATACGAATCGATATGCCCAATAACCGCCTAGACACCCTCTGCCAATGGCTAGAAGGTCTTCCTTCCAGCTGGAAGCTTGACCTGTCATCACTTGTGCCCGCATCAGCCGATGCCAGCTTTCGGCGCTATTTTCGGCTCCATAGCCAAAATGCCTTGTCTCCTACCCTGATTGTGATGGATGCCCCCCCGCAATCGGAGCCGGTTGAGCCCTTTATTGCGATCGCTGCATTACTGCAGCATGCAGGACTGCATGTGCCCCATGTTCTAGAAAAAAATACATCCGATGGGTTTCTATTGCTGAGCGATTTGGGGTCCATCACCTACCTGACAGCACTCACCGATTCCAATGCGGATACGCTGTATAGCGATGCAATCGATGCGCTAGTGACAATGCAATTAGCAAGTCAGTCTGGCGTATTACCAGAATATTCAGAAGCCTTATTGCAACGCGAATTGGATCTATTACCCGAGTGGTATTTAAAAAAACACCTGCAATTTGAACTGACTGCAGATGAAGAAAAATACCTGCGCAATGCATTTGATTTGATCCTAAAAAATAATCTTGCACAGCCTCAGGTGTATGTCCATCGGGATTTTCATTCGCGTAACTTGATGCGCACTGAATTGCATAATCCCGGTGTCTTGGATTTTCAGGATGCTGTGTACGGACCGATTACCTACGATGCCGCATCCCTGTGGCGCGATGCTTACATTGAATGGCCTGAAGAACGCGTCATCGACTGGGTTGCCCGTTATTGGGAGTTGGGTCGTAAAAAAGAATTGCCAGTGCATGCTGATTTTGGCGAGTTCTATCGTGACTTTGAGTGGATGGGCTTGCAACGCCATATCAAAGTATTAGGAATTTTTGCGCGCCTATATCACCGCGATGGCAAAGATGGCTATCTCAAGGATATTCCGCTGGTATTGAAATATGCCTTAGCAACTGCCAATCGCTACATTGAGTTAAAACCGCTGGCTAGAATATTAGAGCGTGCTAACGGCATAAGCTCGATAAAGTAATGCAGTCGATGAATAACTCAACCATCCAAGAATCATTGCCATGCTTTTTATTGGCCGCAGGGCGTGGGGAACGTATGCGCCCGCTGACGGACACAACACCAAAGCCACTCTTGCAGATTCAGGGCAAGTCTCTTTTGCAATGGCACATTGAAGCATTAGTCGCCGCAAACACTAGTCGGATCGTCATTAATCATGCGTGGCTCGGCGAGCAAATCGAGTTGGCTTTGGGTGATGGGGCCAAGTGGGGGGCACAAATACAGTACTCACCAGAAGAAACTGCTCTTGAGACCGCTGGGGGTATCCGCCAGGCCCTAGCGCTATTAAATCCAGAGCCCTACTTTTTGGTGATCAACGGCGATGTTTTCTGCCCTGGCCTTCCTATCACCGCATTCACCAATCGCTTTCGGGCGCAATGTAATAGTGGCACTAAGCCGCTTGCCTATTTAATGCTTGTTCCCAACCCCCCACAACACCCGGAGGGTGATTTTTACCTGCAAGGGGATCATGTCAGCGATAAGCCAATCAGCCCCCAAACGCAGGAAACGAAACTGACCTTTTCTGGCATTGGTATCTATCACCAATCCCTGTTTGCAGACCTCAAATTGGGCGAAGCTGCGAAATTAGCCCCTTTACTGCGCTCGGCTATGCCTAAAAATCAGGTCTTCGGTGAAAAATATACCGGTCCGTGGCACGATGTAGGGACGCCACAGCGTTTACACGAGCTAAATCAATCTTATGACCCCAATTAACCTCCCTGTCTTTCAGGCCGATCTCTACCGCCAGCGCCGCGCCCAGTTGGCAGAGCGCATTCGTGATCAGTCCGGTAGCGGAATTGCTATCCTCTCCACAGCGCCAGAACAATTGCGTAATCGCGACAGTGAATTTCCGTATCGGCATGACAGTGATTTCTTTTACCTGACTGGATTTGATGAGCCGGGTGCAACCCTGGTTTTGCAAGTTGATCGCAATACCGTTGCAGCGCACCTCTTTTGCCGCCCTAAAGATACCGAGCGGGAAATCTGGGATGGCCTACGCTTAGGGCCAGAAGCCGCTCCAGATTATCTGGGAGTTAACCATGCTTACCCCAATGCTGAATTGGATCAGGAGTTACCCAAACTGCTAGCCGATCAAACAGCAATGTACATTCGCTTAGCCAGTAGTGCTGAAACCGATCGCCGCATTCGCCATTGGATTGATCGCGTTCGCGGCCAAGCACGCGCTGGAGTGAATGCCCCATCGGAGTTTCGTGACATTGAAGCCCTTGTTCATGAGATGCGCCTCTTTAAAGACCCCAGCGAAATTGAAACCATGCGGCGTGCCGCAGCGATTTCTGCACAAGCGCATGTACGTGCCATGCGCACCTGCAGGCCTGGTCAGCGGGAATACCACATCGAGGCTGAGTTATTGCACGCGTTTCGTCACAATGGGGCACAAAGCGTGGCCTATAACAGCATCGTTGCTACTGGCGCCAATGCCTGCATCTTGCATTACCGCGCCAGCGCTACCGAACTGCAGTCAGGTGATTTATGCTTGATTGATGCTGGCTGTGAACTTGATGGCTATGCCTCTGACATCACGCGCACTTTTCCAATTAATGGGCGCTATTCAGCGGCGCAGCGAGCGCTGTATGACATCACCTTAGCTGCACAAGAGGCGGCCGTAGATGCCACCAAGCCTGGCAACACCTTTATGCAACCCCACAATGCTGCGGTGCGTGTTCTCACGCAAGGCATGCTCGATGAAAAACTCCTCTCATTGCATCAATTGGGCTCCGTCGACAATGCCATCGAAACAGGTGCCTACCGCCGTTTCTACATGCACCGCACGAGTCACTGGCTGGGTATGGATGTCCACGATGTCGGTTCCTATCGCGAAGCGAGCATTGGCAGCAGCTCCGAAAAGCCATGGCGTATTCTTCAAGAAAATATGATGTTGACGATCGAGCCCGGCTTGTATGTTCGTCCAGCAGATGATGTGCCAAAAGCATTTTGGAATATCGGCATTCGGATTGAAGACGATGCCCTAGTCACTAAAAATGGCTGCGACTTGATCTCCCGCGGCGTCCCTGTCAAGGCTGCTGAAATCGAAGCAGTGATGCGCGGCTAAGCATGTCTTTATTGAATGCATCTGTAGATGTACAAATCATCGGTGGCGGGCCAGTAGGCTTAGCATGCGCCGCATGGTGCTTGCAAAAATTTCCCGAGCTCTCGCTCCACTTGATTGATCGCAATCCACAAATGGATAGCGATATTGTTGCCAGCGACACCCGAGGCATTGCCTTATCGCACGGCAGTAAGTTATTACTGGATACGATCCAGGCATGGCCCAGCGATTCCTGTGCCATCCATTCGGTGCACGTATCGCATGTCGGTCAATTTGGTCGCGCACTGATGACCCGCGATGAATTGGGTCAAGAAGCGCTAGGGCATATTGTGCGCTACCGCGGCATTCACCTTGCCCTTAGAGAATCCTTGCGTCAATTGCAAAAAAGTGCGCCGCACTTCGTTTGGCAACATACCAGTCTCGACGGAGATCAGGATCATTCTGTTGCCCGCTGCATTGTACATGCGGAAGGCGGCCTCTTTACTCAGCAAGACTGGGTCGAGTCGGGTCGCGACTATCGGCAATCCGCCCTGGTTGGCCTGGCTGAAGTTGAACATGCCCAGCCTCACCACGCATGGGAGCGCTTTACTAGTGAGGGCCCATTGGCCTTACTACCCAGCCATCACGGCAGTAATGTACTTAATATGGTGTGGTGCAGCTCACCTGCTACTGCAGAAAGACTGAATGGCATATCAGACGCCGACTTTTTGCACGAAATCCAATCCACCTTTGGTTCGCGCGTAGGCCAATTTAAATCGATTCGTGATCGGCGCCTCTATCCTTTAGGCCTAAACTACCGTAAAGAAATCGTGCAAGGCAATGAAGTATGGATTGGCAATGCAGCCCAAGCCCTCCACCCCGTCGCCGGTCAAGGCTTAAATTTGGGCTTGCGTGATGCCTACCTGCTGGCAGAACAACTCAGCAGTTTGTTTTCAAAGCAGTCGCACTCCACTAAATCACGCAACGCGATTGACAATGCCTTGTATGAATACAGCCTCAGCAGGCAAGCCGATCGAAAAGCAACGATTGGGATCACCGATTTTTTAGCGCGCGTATTTACCTCGCCACTCACCCCCGTGATCGCGGCTCGTGGCACGGCACTCTCACTGCTACAGTGGTTACCACCCCTCAAAACGGGCTTAGCGCGCCAAATGATGTTCGGTCGCCGCTAGCTAACATCCCCCATTTTTTAAGCACGCCCTAGTCAACATCTTTTTGCCTAAAAATTAGGCAGATGAGCCGTCGCCTACGCTACAATGGAATGCTTATTTATTGCAGTATTCGCATGCACTCCTCCTTGATGTTTCCATTGACGCTACGGCATTTATGAAAATCGGCCCGCACCAATTAGCCAATCGACTCTTTGTGGCCCCCATGGCTGGTGTGACCGATCGTCCATTTCGGCAGCTCTGCAAAAAACTGGGGGCAGGTTATGCGGTCTCTGAAATGGTCGCATCCAACGCCCTGCTGTGGAATAGCGAAAAAACCCAGCGCCGCGCTAATCATCAAGGCGAGTTCAAACCCATTGCAGTGCAAATTGCGGGCGCCGATCCAGCCATAATGGCTGCCGCTGCCAGAATCAATGTTGACCATGGCGCGCAAATCATTGACATCAATATGGGCTGCCCTGCCAAGAAGGTGTGTAATGTAGCGGCAGGTTCTGCCTTATTGCGCGATGAGCCTTTAGTGCAGCAAATTCTAGAGGCAGTAGTGAATGCGGTTGGCACGGGGCCTGATGCGGTACCGGTGACATTAAAAATTCGTACCGGCTGGGACCGGGAACATAAAAATGCCTTAGCAATTGCAAGCCTTGCAGAACAATCGGGCATCAGCATGCTAACGGTGCATGGCCGTACTCGCGCTGATCTCTATCACGGCGAAGCCGAATACGAAACTATCACTGCCGTGAAGTCCGCAGTACGTATTCCGGTGGTAGCCAATGGCGATATTCATTCGCCTGAAAAGGCCGCATATGTTTTACAGCAAACGGGTGCCGATGCCATCATGATTGGCCGCGCTGCTCAAGGCCGTCCTTGGATATTTCGGGAAATTGATTACTACCTCAATACCGGTAAAAAATTAGATGTTCCAGAAGTGGCTGAAATTCAGACCATCATGAACGATCACTTAATTGATCACTACGCCTTTTATGGCGAATACATTGGACTACGAACCGCCCGCAAACACATTGGCTGGTATTGCAAAGGCTTGCGTGACTCGCATACTTTTCGCCAACGCATGAATACCGCCGATGACTGCAAAACCCAATTGCAAATGGTGAATGATTTTTTTGATGAGATGAAATCCCATTCGGATCGCCTGTTGTTTTTAGAAGCCGCTTAAATAGACTGAGTTACACGATGCCCAATAAACACCCCATTAGCGAATGCGTTCAAACCCAGTTACAGCGCTATTTTGCCGACCTCAATGGCAATCCCCCCGATGATGTTTACCATATGGTTTTGAGTGTGGTAGAAAAGCCTATGCTCGAAGTGGTAATGCAGCACGCCAAGCAAAATCAATCGCTAGCTGCGCAATACCTCGGCATTAACCGCAATACGCTCCACAAAAAATTAACCGAACATCAGCTTATTTAAAGCGGCGTCCTGATACCAATCCTTTGCATACTGACATACGACCATGATTCGCACCGCACTCTTATCCGTATCCGATAAAAAGGGCATTGTTCCTTTTGCCCAATCGCTGCATGCTTTGGGGGTCAAATTAATTTCCACGGGTGGGACAGCCAAGCTCCTTGCAGAAAATGGCTTACCCGTTACTGAGGTGTCGTCCCTCACCCAGTTTCCAGAAATGCTCGATGGCCGAGTGAAGACCTTGCACCCAGTGGTTCACGGGGGCTTACTCGCACGTCGAAACTCTAAAGAGCATATGGATGCGATCGCGGCACACGGCATTGCGCCGATTGATATGCTGGTCATTAATCTTTACCCGTTCAATCAAGCCGTAGCGAAAGCCGATTGCTCTTTTGACGAAGCGGTTGAGAACATTGATATTGGCGGACCGGCTATGCTGCGCGCGGCAGCAAAAAACCATCAGGATGTGACGGTATTGATTTCACCAGACGACTACGAGCCGATTTTGACTGAAATGAAGGCACATCAGAATACGGTTTCGTATAAAAGCAATTTACGCTTGGCCAAAAAAGTGTTTGCGCATACCGCTCAATATGACGGTGCCATTGCAAACTACCTGTCATCGCTGGGCGGCGATTTAGACCACGCCAGTCGCTCACCCTACCCAGAGACCCTGCACCTGGCATTTACTAAAGTGCAAGAAATGCGTTACGGTGAGAACCCCCATCAATCGGCTGCGTTTTATCGAGATACAGCTAGCGTTGCAGGTGCCCTCGCTAATTACCATCAGATTCAGGGTAAAGAGCTGTCTTACAACAACATTGCGGATGCGGATGCCGCATGGGAATGCGTGAAGAGCTTTTCTGCCGATTCTGCAGGTGCTGCCTGCGTCATCATTAAGCACGCCAATCCGTGTGGCGTAGCCACCGGATCTACCGGTCTTGAGGCCTATCAAAAAGCCTTTAAAACTGATCCGAGTTCTGCCTTTGGGAGCATCATTGCCTTCAATGTGCCTTGCGATGGCGCAATGGCTGAGGCGATCTCCAAGCAATTTGTTGAAGTGTTAATTGCGCCCCACTTCACCGCCGAAGCAAAAGCTGTATTTGCGAGCAAGCAAAATGTGCGTTTACTCGAGATTCCACTCGGTACTGAATTTAATGCATTCGATATGAAGCGTGTAGGTGGTGGTTTATTGGTGCAATCGCCAGACTTTAAAAATGTTGCGCAATCTGAGCTGCGTGTGGTCTCAAAACGCCAGCCGACCCCAAGGGAGCTCACGGACATGATGTTCGCTTGGCGCGTTGCTAAGTTTGTCAAATCCAATGCCATTGTGTATTGCGCTAATGGTATGACTTTGGGTATTGGTGCTGGTCAAATGAGCCGGGTCGATTCGGCACGCATGGCGAGCATTAAGGCGGAGAATGCGGGTCTGAGCCTCGCATCCTCGGCAGTTGCTAGCGATGCATTTTTTCCGTTTCGGGATGGCTTGGACGTGGTCGTTTCTGCAGGCGCAAGCTGCGTGATTCAGCCAGGTGGCAGCATGCGTGATGAGGAAATCATCGCTGCTGCCAATGAGCATGGCATTGCGATGGTCTTCACCGGCACCCGCCATTTCCGCCACTAAAACCAAACGGACATTGATAGAAACCCATGCGCTGGATCGGAATTGACCCTGGA
>CAWUTW010000148.1:0-6227 GCA_963925585.1 uncultured Polynucleobacter sp.
TCTTACCCAAGCCCGGTGAACATCCAAAAGAATATGCCATTACCAAGCAGTTTGATCGCATCTTTGACTACACACTCAATAAGTACATCCACTACTTAGATCTGGCTCTGGCTAATCGAAAAAAAGTGCTATGGGCTGCAGTTGCCTCCTTCTTTATCACGATCGCCCTTTTCATTTACAGTCCAAAAGGATTTTTTCCAGAGGAAGATATCGGGCAGATCATTGCAACATTGGAAGCTTCCGAAGATATGGCATTTCCATCCATGCTGGAAATGCAAGACAAGGCTGCGCAAATCGTCATGAACAATCCCAATGTGGCCAATTCGGTTTCCATCCTGGGTGGCGGACTTAGCTCAGGCTCGAATACCGGCCGAATTTTTATTGTGCTCAAGCCCAAAGGCGAGCGCGCCAACATGAAAGCAGTACTCGAGTCCCTGCGCAGAGACTTTAGGGAGTTGCCCGGCCTATCGGTCTTTATGCGCCCGATTCAAAACCTGCAGCTGGGTGGGCGCTCGAGCAAAAGCCGCTATCAATTTACTCTGCAGAGCGTTGGCTTTGATGGCATTAATGAATGGTCTACCAAGATCTTAGAAAAGATGCGTGCAGACCCGATCTTTCGGGACGTGAACACCGACTCACAATTGCGTGGTCTTAATGTCAAAATTGACATTGACCGAGAAAAGGCCGCAACTGCGGGCGTCACGGTAGCCGATATCCGTCAAGCGCTGTACAACTCCTTTGGCGAGCGCCAAGTGTCATCGATCTACACCAACGTCAATACCTATTCGGTTATTTTGCAAGCCGCTGATGATCAGCGCCAGTTTGAAACTGATCTAAACAAGGTGTTTGTCAGAGGTCGCGCTACCGACCGCCTCATCCCACTCTCGGGGCTTGCGAGCTTTAAGCGCGAGGTGGGTCCGACCTCAGTTAATCACCAAGGTCAAATTCCGGCGATCACCCTGTCATTTAATTTGGCGCCGGACGTTCCGCTGGGTGATGCAACCAAAGCAATCGATGGCTTCGTGAAAGAGCTTCAAATGCCAAGCTCGATCATTACCAGTTATGGCGGTGACGCCAAGGTCTTTAAAGAAAACCAATCGGGGCAGATTATCTTAATTTTGGCAGCTCTGGGCGTGATTTATGTCTTACTCGGCGTCTTGTATGAGAGCTACATCCATCCACTGACCATTTTGGCTGGACTGCCCTCTGCAGCCATTGGCGCACTCCTCTTCTTGTGGATGTTTAATTTAGAGCTTTCCATCATTGCCATCATCGGAATTTTGCTACTGATTGGTATTGTTAAGAAGAATGCGATCTTGATGATTGACTTTGCCCTTGATGCGCAGCGTAACCAGGGTATGAGCCCGGAAGAAGCGATTCGATCCGCCTGTATTTTGCGTTTTAGACCAATCATGATGACCACCTTTGCGGCACTCATGGGCGCCCTGCCCATTGCACTGGGTTTAGGTGCGGGGGCTGAACTTCGCCAACCCCTTGGCATCTCGGTTGCTGGCGGTTTAATTGTGTCGCAATTTGTGACGCTCTTTATTACCCCAGTAATCTATCTCTACCTTGATAAATATGCTGGTAATGGCCCACTGCAGATTAGCCCCGCAGACCCAGAAGGAACAGCCTAATGCGCCAAGTCATCCTCGATACTGAAACCACCGGCCTTAATCCAGCAACGGGTGATCGTGTGATTGAGATCGGCTGTGTTGAGCTGGTTAACCGCAGGCTGACTGAGCGGACCTTTCACCAGTACATTAATCCAGAGCGCGACATCGATGCAGGCGCCTATGCCGTTCATGGCCTCTCGCGGGCCTTTTTATCGGATAAACCCGTCTTTGCGCAGATCGCAGAGGATCTAATTGAGTTTGTTGCCGATGCCGAGTTAATTATTCACAATGCGCCATTTGATTTAGGATTTTTGGATAGTGAGTTTGCCCTTCTAAAACGGTCCCCGTTTCGCGCCCATGCCACTAATGTGATTGATACACTCGTCAATGCACGCCAGATGTTCCCAGGCAAACGCAACTCCTTGGATGCCTTATGCGAACGGTTTTCCATTAGCAATACCCACCGCACATTGCACGGCGCTTTATTAGATGCGCAACTCTTAGCGGAGGTCTATGTTGCAATGACGCGAGGCCAGGAAGACCTCACCATTGATTTAATTGACTACTCGGCCAACCTCGATGCATCAGGACAAACCAAGCCGCTGCCGAGCAATTTGATGGTGTTGACAGCAAGTTCAGATGACTGCGCCTTGCATGAACAAATCTTGGCTGAGATTGCAAAGGCGAGTAAAAAAGATCCGGTGTGGGAACGCGCTGCTAACCCTTAATTCGCTTTATTAGTACCGATCTCGCGGTATACATTTTCTAGATTACGAACATAGCGCTTGCTATCAAAAAGTGGCATCGTTTTACTATTCTGACTTAATCGATCTCTTACCGACCGAAGTAAGGCAGGATTTAACGCTAGCTCTATCGCCTTTTCTGTATAAGCCTCACCCGAAGCTGTAATGCAATCCGCCATACCTAATGCATGCAACTGACTAGCAGCAACTCGGCCTGCAAATGTTAAGCCAGCTTGCGTTAAAACAGGAACGCCGGCCCAAAGTGCATCGGCACAAGTAGCATGGGCATTGTAATGTGGTGTATCTAAAAATAAATCCGCCAAACGTAATCGACTCAGGTGATCTTTACGCTCAGCCTCTCTTTTTGCAAAGATCAATCGAGAAGAATCAACACCAAGATCTGCGCAGGCGGCTTGTACGTTTTTAATCGCCTTGCTGGAGGGCGTTGTGAGCCATAAGACGCTCTCCTCCACGGATTGCAATAGCTTCATCCAGCGGCTAAAAATTTCAGGTTGAATTTTGTAGGCATTGTTAAAGCATGCAAAAATAAATCCGTTATCTGGTAAGCCTTGACTATTGCGACTGGGTAAATCGCCAAAATGCCTTATCGAGGTATCTACTGGGAAAAATGAATCGGGTAGGTAAGCAATTTTCTCCGTAAAGAAAGCGTGATCCGATGGGGGAATGACGACAGGATCGGCTATCAGGTAATCAAAAAAGGTAGCCCCTGATGTCCCAGCGTACCCAAGATAATTGACCTGAACCGGCGCCAGACGATGTGAAAACAAGGCAGTCCGGGCACCACTTGTATGCCCATTTAAATCAATTGCAATATCCAATTGATGCTGCGAGATTAATTCATGCGCATCTTTATCGGTCATTCCAAATAGATCATGCGCTGAGTCGAATAGTCTGTTTATAGATATTTCAACTGGATCTAGTGTCTTTTTATTGAGAAAATATCCATAAAATTCAAATGATGTTCGATCATGTAAGTTTAGGATATTCTCCATCAAAATCCCGACAGGATGTTGTTTGAAATCCGAGGAAAAGTAGCCGATACGGATTTTTTGCTTATGGACTACCGCGGGTTGATGTTTAACCAAGCTATTGCTGACTGGTGGACATCGATCGGCAATAAAGACCTTAGCGCAGCTAAGCTGTTGTGCCAAGGAGGCAGGGGTTGATAGTAATACAAAAGGTAGGCATACTTTTTCAGAAGCATCTACTCGGGCTAAGATCGCGTTCGCGTTTGGCTCAGCCCGATCCCATTGGCATGAGCCTAACTTTACTGACAATAACTGACCGTATAAGAATGGCACGTCGGGTTTAATTTGAAACGCCTTTACGTAACTATCATATGCTCGCAAATCCTCTTTCATTTCTAATAGCGTGTTGCCGTAATTTGACCACGCTTCGCCGTATTCCGGATTCAGGCTTAACGCTTTTTCGTGGGAAATAACAGCATCGGAAAATCGATTGAGATTAAAAAAAGCGTTGCCTAAATTAGTCCAGGTTTCAGCATAATTGGGATTTATTTGTAGGGCTTTTTCGTAACTCTGAATGGCTTGCTGAGTAAGGCCTAATTCACTTAATAAATTACCTTGGTTTGACCATGCCAGAAAATAGTCGGGCTGGAGGGTAATCGCCTTTTCATATGCCTTCTCCGCCTCATCGAATCGTTTTAACTTAGCCAAAGCGGTGCCGCGATCAGTCTCAATTTGAGCACTATCGGGTACGAGGCGTAGCAACTTGGCATACGTTTCAAGCACCTCTCGGTATAACTCTGCACCGTGTTGCGACCGCGCCAAATTGGACAGTAACTCTGCATTTTTTGGATCTAATTGCGCCGCCTTTGAAAGCGGAGAAACTGCTTCCCGCAATCGCCCTTGCATGGCCATGCACAAACCTAGAATTTGCAATGCGACTAAGTCCTTTGAATTTAGCCGCAATACGGCATTCGCAATTCGTTCGGCAGAGTCGAGTCGTTGCTGCTGGAAATCCAGTAGCATTTGCTGAGTTAAATGGCTATATGCCTGTGACATCCCCTAGCCTGCTTTGTTTAGCGCTCAATTGCAGCAGCAATGGCTTTGCCTAGATCATCGGTCTTTGCAGTACCGCCTACATCCGGTGTAAGTGGCGCATGCCCAGGACCTGCGGAGAGTACATCTTCAATTGCTGTAAAGATGCGCTTGCCTGCATCAGGGTATCCCAAGTGATCCATCATCATGGAGGCGCTCCAAATTTGGCCGATCGGGTTGGCAATCATTTTGCCAAAAATATCGGGCGCAGATCCATGTACCGGCTCAAATAGCGATGGAAATAATCCTTCGGGATTAATGCTGCCGGATGGCGCTACTGCAATGGTGCCGGTACATGCAGGACCTAAATCAGACAAAATATCGCCAAATAAATTACTAGCGACGACGACATCGAAGCGGTCTGGGTTCATCACAAACTGCGCTGTCAAGATATCAATGTGGTATTTATCGCTTTTGACGCTCGGGTATTTTTTTGCCATTGCTTCAACCCGCTCATCCCAATACGGCATGGTGATCGCAATGCCGTTCGACTTGGTTGCAGACGTCAGGTGTTTTTTATTACGGCTCTGGGCTAAGTCATAGGCATACCTCAGAATGCGGTCGACTCCGTGGCGAGTAAAAACGGATTCTTGCAAGACAAATTCTCGATCGGTATCGGGGAACATTTTGCCGCCCACACTAGAGTATTCGCCTTCGGTATTTTCACGTACGACAAAGAAATCAATGTCGCCGGGTTTACGGTTGGCGAGTGGGCAAGGTACGCCGGGTAGTAAGCGGACGGGGCGTAGATTGACGTACTGATCAAAGCCGCGGCGAAACTGAATCAAACTTCCCCAGAGCGACACATGGTCTGGAAGTACATCGGGCATGCCAACAGCGCCAAAGAAAATGGCATCGTATTGCATCAAGGTATCAAACCAATCATCCGGCATCATCTTGCCGTGCTTGAGGTAGTAATCGCAGCTTGCAAAGTCAAAGTAATCAAACTGCATCGGAATACCTAGTTTTCGACTGACCGCCTCTAAAGCGCGCACGCCCTCGGGCATGACTTCTTTGCCGATACCATCTCCTGGAATGACGGCAATTTTAGGATTCTGAACTATTTTTTGTACTTTCATGGCGGGCTTCGTGAGGGTGAATTAGACGGTGTGCCGGTTAGCACAATGAACGAAACTATTTTACAAGCCTTGCTGTGGGGAAATAGGCTCCTGCCACTAACTGATGGCTCGCCGAATCGTATCCCGCCCCGGCTTGCCCTCGGCAATGGACTCTGAGTCGGTATTGGGCGTGTTTTCAATCGTTTCGGGCACAGCTTCCTGCATACGGATATTGTCCTTAGGGCAGATCGGCGCGCCGTAGCTAGCCCAGCGTTTCAGTAAGGTCACTTCGTAACCGCACTGCCCGCACTTGGCTTTATTACGACTAGCATTGCTGGGTTGCGGGGGAGGAAAGGCAATCGCCTGATGGGGGTATGGCCCCAGTTCCTGACCAATCATCATCAACCGTACTACCAAGGCCTCACTGGCGTGGGCCATCCGTGCAGGGCCCTCTAAGCCCAATGCCTGGGCTATCCCCTTGAAATCCTCGCCGTGGCCACTAAAACAGTCATCCACCGCATGGCAGAGCTCATGAACTAAGGTGTCCAATAGCTGAACCGGCTCGTCTAATTTAGGGGAAATAAATATCTCATTCACACCGTCGCCAGAGCGCTCGCGCGGCCAGCACTGACCCAAGGTCGTTCGCGGACTGCTAGAGGCCGGAAAGCCGCAGGACACGCGAACTGGCGGAATCGCATACCCTGCTTTCGAAAAAATCGGCTCGAGGCG
>CAWUTW010000149.1:0-10562 GCA_963925585.1 uncultured Polynucleobacter sp.
CAGCCGCTCTGTTGTGGGTAAGCCAACATCACTTTGAATCAATGACTCTTCAAGTGTGTCAAACCATGCCTCATCCGTGCGGCTTGATTTAAACAGGGACCCTAGGGTTTTACGTAATCCAAACATTATCGATACAATCCATTTAAAGGCATATGTGTTCTATAAGTGCATCTTATCAACTAAATCTAACATGATGGCGGTCTAGTCAATGCAATCTTCCCATTTACGCAATGGCATTTTCGTGTTGCTGTGCCAACTGGCTTTAGCTGGATTTCAGCTAGCGCAGGCGCAAGTGAAGCCTGATTCAGCGCAGACCCACGAATATCGGCTAGCCAACGGCCTGAAGTTAATTGTTCGTGAAGATAATCGCGCACCCACCGTAGCGCATATGGTTTGGTACAAGGCCGGCTCAATGGATGAAACCAATGGCCGTACGGGAGTAGCCCATGTACTCGAACACATGATGTTTAAAGGAACTAAAACCGTCAAATCCGGTGATTTTTCAAAGCGGGTTGCGGCAATGGGTGGTCGCGAAAATGCCTTCACCTCCATGGATTACACCGCCTATTTTCAGCAAATTGAACGAAGCAAATTGGCTGAAGTTATGCGCCTTGAAGCAGACCGGATGAACAACCTCAATTTTGACGATGCGGAATTTGCTAAGGAAATTCAGGTGGTGATGGAAGAGCGTAGGCTACGGACCGAAGATAAAGCCTCGGGCTTGCTCTATGAAAACCTCATGGCAACAGCATATAAAGCAACACCCTACCGCCACCCCATTATTGGCTGGATGAATGATTTAGAAAATATGATCCCCAATGATGCACGCCAGTGGTACCGAGATTGGTATGCGCCAAACAATGCAACGGTTGTGATTGCTGGGGATGTTGATCCTGAAAAGGTGCGGGCCATTGCTGAGGCAACGTATGGAAAATTGAGCGCACGCGAGTTGCCCATTCGTAAGCCACAAATCGAGCCAGTCCAACGCGGTACCAAACAGGTCATTGTGAAAGCCCCGGCTGATACACCGCAATTGGCGATGGCCTGGAAGGTACCGCACATTGATCCTGCAAAAATAGAAGAATACGAGCCATATGCACTTGCTTTATTGGCGGCAGTATTGGATGGCTATGACAATGCACGATTGAATCGGGCGCTTGTAAAACAAGACCGAATAGCCAATACGATTGATGCGGGTTATGACATGATTGCCCGCGGCCCCCAGCTATTTATGATTCTGGGCACCGTGGCGAAAGGCAAGACGGTGGCGCAATTGGAAAACGGTATCCGTTCGGTTTTATCCGAGCTCAAAACAAAAGGCATTACTGCATCCGAGTTAAAGCGTATTCAGGTGCGCATCTTGGCTGACAAAATTTACAAACGCGATTCCATTTTTGGCCAGGCAATGGAAATTGGTAGTTCTGAAATTGCAGGCGTCTCGTGGAAGCAGCTTGATCCTATTCTGGATCGGCTCCAGGCAGTTACACCAGAGCAAGTGCAAGCTGTGGCAAAAAAGTACTTGATTGACGATACGCTGACGATTGCGACCCTAGAGCCGCAATCCAGAGGAGAGTCTAAATGAGAGCTCATATGCATTTAAGCAAAGGTGTACGATCGGTAATCCTGCAATCGGTAGCGCTTGGGTTTTTAGTATTTGCCGGAAGCGCAAAGGCGATTCTGCCGATTGAAACCCTGGATACCGTTAAGGGGGCTAAGGCCTACTTTATTAAAACCAAGTCATTACCTATTATTGATGTCGAGGTTTCGATTGATGCGGGTAGTCGATACGATCCGGAAAATAAAAGCGGTGTAGCTGCCTTAACAGCGCAGCTATTGACCTTGGGCGCTGGTAGCGGTAAGTCAGTTTTGAGTGAAGCGCAAATTGCCGATGAAATCGCCGATCTGGGTGCGAGTATTAGCGTTACTGAAAGCGGTGAGCGTACGGTATTGAGAATACGCAGCTTAAGCCGGATTGATTTGCGCGAGCGGGTTGTGCAGTTGGCCTCTTTGATCTTGGCAAAACCGAGTTATGACAGCAAAGTGCTTGATCGTGAAAAGCAGCGTCTCATTACCGCACTACTCGAAGCCCAAACCAAACCAGAAACCATCTTGCAGCAAAACTTGCGTAAAGCCGTATATGGAAAATATCCGCTGGCCAACTTTCCGACACCAAAAACAGTAGCCACAATCACTACCGCTGATTTACAGAAATTTCATGCTGACTTATATCGCGGCGATCGCATCACTGTCAATATTGTTGGTGACTTGGATCGCCCGCAGGCCAATGCCATCGTCCAGACCTTATTATCGGGATTGCCACAATCTGGCCCGGCCATTGCCCCACTGCCAGTCATGCAGCAAACCCCCCAGGGGCCATTAAGTCTGCGCGAAGTACGGATTTCGTTTGATACACAGCAAGCCCATATTGCTATGGGCATGACGGCCATTACGCGCAACAATCCAGATTTTTTCCCATTGCTGGTTGGAAATTACGTGCTCGGCGGTGGTGGATTTGTATCCCGTTTAATGGCTGAGGTACGAGAAAAGCGCGGCCTTGCCTACAGCATCAATAGCTATTTTGCGCCTGGCAAGGATGCGGGTTTTTTTGAAGCAGGCATGCAAACGAAAAAAGACCAAGCTATTTTGGGTTTGGAGGTAATGCAGAAAACGATCAGCCAATTTATTGCAGATGGCCCAAGTAAAGAAGAGTTGCTGGCCGCTAAATCCAATTTAATTAATGGCTATCCATTGCGACTGGATAGCAATCGGAAGCTGCTAGATAACTTGTCTGGCATTACGTGGAATGATTTGCCCCTTGACACGATGGAAACTTGGACTAAGCAAGTGGAGGCAGTAACGCTCAATCAAATACGCGCAGCCTTTCAGCGGCATTTGGATATGAACCGAATGCAAATCGTCGTGGTTGGTATTAATAAGTAAGCAATGCCGCAGTCGATGCAGTCCAAAAAAATACGCATTATCGGTGGGGCTTGGCGTAGTCGCTTGATCAAGGTAATTGATGTTCCTGGATTACGCCCGACCACCGATCGGGTTCGGGAAACCCTCTTTAACTGGCTGGGTCAAAATCTAGATGGCCTGCGTTGTTTAGATGTATTCGCTGGAGCTGGGGCGCTTGGATTTGAGGCCGTATCGCGGGGGGCAAGTGCGGTTACCTTAATCGAGCGCGATAAAACTGCCTTTGCGAATTTACGGGCGAACGTAAGCGAACTGCAGTCTTTTCCTGTTGATACCTTAATTGATTTGGTGCAGGGCGACGGCGTGGGTTTTCTAAAAAGGCAGGCGAATGCTTCGTGGGACTTGGTTTTTCTGGATCCCCCGTTTGACGATCACCTTTCTTTGGAGACTTCCGTTCGGGAGGCGGGGCGCGTCTGCGATGGCAGCAATGGCGGCCAAATCTACATTGAGACCGCCGTCAGCTGTGATTTGGCGACGCTAAATAGCCTCATACCCCAATGGGTATGCTGCAAAGAAATGAAGGCCGGCCAAGTAAAAGCGCTCCTATTTCAGCTCAGAAAGGGCTAAACTTTGGCTATCTGCAGTTAGAGCGAAAGATAAATGTATGACGATTGCTGTTTACCCTGGAACGTTTGATCCCTTAACCCGAGGCCATGAGGACTTAGTGCGTCGCGCCTCCAGTATCTTTAGTCAATTGATTGTGGGCGTAGCCGATAGCCGTAGCAAGCGCCCATTCTTTGATTTAGAAGAGCGCATTGCAATTGCGAAAGAAGTCCTCGGTCATTATCCCAACGTTAAGATTGCTGGGTTTACAGGCCTCTTGAAAGATTTTGCACGCGAGCATCAGGCGCGTGTAATTGTGCGCGGTTTGCGTGCAGTTTCTGATTTTGAGTATGAGTTTCAAATGGCTGGTATGAACCGCTACCTCTTGCCTGATGTCGAGACCTTATTCTTAACGCCATCGGATCAGTATCAATTTATTTCGGGCACCTTTGTTCGTGAAATTGCCACCATGGGCGGTGACGTGAGTAAGTTTGTTTTTCCATCGGTTGAAAAATGGCTGTTACAAAAAACGGCCACCATGAAGCGCGAGGGCAAATAAGCGCAATGGCCTTATTGATTACCGACGAATGCATCAATTGCGACGTCTGTGAACCCGAGTGCCCTAATGATGCGATTTTTATGGGGATTGAGATTTATCAAATTGATCCCAACAAGTGCACGGAATGCGTAGGCCATTTTGATGCTCCGCAATGCCGCCAAGTCTGTCCCGTTGACTGCATCCCGCTGCATCCCGATTATGTTGAAACCCGTGACGATCTGATGCAAAAGTACCAACGCCTAACGGCATCCAAGGCAGCATCAAACACGGACGTCAGCTGTTAACAGCTGGAGTGCAAGTCCTTCATCGCAGTTGCGGTCTCGCCTTTTAAAAACAAAGGCATCGCATCCAGCGACCGAGATAAGGCTGTATCAATCTGAATCTGCTCTTCTAGAAGCGGCTTACGCAGAACGTAGTCGGCGACATCCATCAGGCTGCCAGGGAGGTCGCGAGGGTGGCCGATGCCGATGCGCAGCCGCCAGTAATCAGCGCTAGAAAGGTGGGCCTGAATGTCTTTTAGGCCATTATGTCCACCAGTGCCGCCAGCAAACTTTAGGCGCGCAACCCCTGCTTTGAGGTCGAGCTCATCGTGTACGACGAGGATTTCTTCCGGCTGAATCTGATGAAAACGGCACAATGCGCTCACCGATTGACCGCTGAGATTCATAAATGTATCGGGTTGCAAAAGCCATACGTCACGACCATAAAGTAATGCCTTGACCACCTTCCCATGAAAGCGTTTTTCTTGCTCGAGCATCACGCCAGCCTGCTTTGCCAGCAGAGACACAAACCAAAATCCAGCGTTATGCCGATCGGTTTCGTGTTTACTGCCTGGATTACCAAGGCCAACAAGTAATTTGATCATGATCCAAAGTGTATTAGAGGCTGAAACGTTAATACAGCATTACTTACAAAAAAGAAAACCCGCGGAAGCGGGCTTTCTGAATCGAATGCCTAAGCAGAATTACGCTTTTGCATCCTTCTCTTTTGCCGCATCCGGAGCGGCTGCTGCAGGCGCTGCAACGGCAGCCTCCACAGGCTCAGCCTTGACGGTTGGTACGCGTGCGTTTACTAGTACTGGATTCTCTTGCTCTACGTGCAAGACTAAAGAAACACCTTTAGGCAAAGCTACGTCTTTGGCGTGAATCGAATGACCTACTTCAATGTTGCTCAGGTTCACCTCAATGAACTCAGGCAAGTCGGCTGGCAAGCAAGTAACTTCAATGTCATTTGCAATGTGGCTGATGATGGCGCCGCCAAGTTTGACTGCAGCCGATTCTTCTGCGTTGGTAAAGTGCAATGGAATGCGCATGTGGATTTTCTCAGTCGCCGAAACGCGTTGAAAATCAATGTGCAAGACCAGAGGCTTAAATGGATGCATTTGATAGTCACGTAGCAATACTTTTTGTGACTTGCCACCCACTTCAAGGTCCAAAATGGACGAATGGAATGATTCTTTACGTAGAGCATGGAACAGGGCGTTGTGGTCAAGTTCGATGACCTCAGGCTTGTTTTTGCTGCCGTAAATAATGCCCGGAGTTTTACCGGAGTTGCGCAGGCGGCGGCTCGCACCCGTTCCCTGTACGCTTCTTTCAAAGGCTACGATTTTCATGATGACTCCCAAATTGAGGTTAATTTCCGTTCGCGACCAAACAGAAAAGCCCTCAATTATAGCGTGAACTTGGTATTTTTGGCCTATTTAGGCACTAAACAGACCAAAAGTGCTGTTTTTAAGCTTATTCCGCAAACATCGACATGACCGAATCACCCTTGGTAATGCGGGAGAGGGTTTCGGCCAGGATGGGGGCAACGCTAAGTTGGCGAATTTTCTTGATTTCTCTGGCTTCGTCGGTCAGGGGAATCGTGTCGGTAACCACGAGTTCATCCAGTTGCGAAGCGGCAATACGGGCGACAGCGCCGCCAGACAAGACGGCGTGAGTACAGTACGCCGTAACGCCCTTGGCGCCGCGCTCTTTGAGGGCTTCTGCGGCCTTACAGAGGGTTCCGCCGGTATCAATGATGTCGTCCATGATGACGCAGTGACGGCCTTCCACCTCACCAATCAGGTGCATGACTTCCGATACATTGGCTTTGGGGCGGCGTTTATCAATAATCGCCAAATCGCAGCCTAATTGTTTGGCCATCGCGCGGGCACGAACAACGCCGCCAATATCCGGAGAAACAATGATGAGGTCTTTGCTTTTTTGCTGTTGCAGGTCGGCAAGGAGTACAGGGGAGGCATAAATGTTATCAACGGGGATATCAAAAAAGCCCTGAATTTGGTCTGCATGGAGGTCCATGGTTAAGACACGCTCAATACCAGCGACCGATTGCAGCATATTGGCCACAATCCGAGCGGAGATGGCAACCCGCGCAGAACGCGGACGACGGTCTTGACGTGCATAACCGAAGTAAGGGATCACTGCTGTTATACGGCTTGCAGATGCTCGTTTTAGAGCATCAATCATGATCATCAGCTCCATCAAATTGTCATTGGTGGGGGCGCACGTCGATTGAATCACGACGACATTTTTACCACGCACATTTTCTTGAATTTCAACCTGGATCTCGCCGTCCGAGAACCGACCGACAAAAGCCTTGCCGATGGGAAGGTTCAATTCTTTGGCTACTGCGTTTGCCAAAACAGAGTTTGCATTGCCAGTAAAGAGAGTCAAAAATTCAGAATTCATGGTGGCGGTTTGGCTTATGAAGGTTTGGGGGAGTTTTTGACAGAATACCGCATGGCTTGTAATTCAGAAAAAAGGTGGCAGGGGAAGAAGGATTCGAACCTTCGCATGCTGGAATCAAAATCCAGTGCCTTAACCAGCTTGGCGATTCCCCTACAGTGTCAATCTGAAGATATCGAATTGTAAGCGGGATTTTTATTTATCCCCCGGACAATCCGGCCTTTCCACTCCCAAGGTAGATTTTGCAATAGAGCTAAGGCACTTGTTCCGTCAAGCTGGCTTGGAAGGGCAGCAAAAACGCTACTACCAGAACCCGACATTTGGGGTTTAGCGCTTGGTAGAGCCTTGGTGATCCACTCTATTGCTTCTTTCACTTCAGGACAAATCTGCATCGCTACCGCCTGACAGTCATTGGTAAATGCCTGATGAGGTAGTGGCGATACAAGAAAGCGTTCTATTGTAATCGGCGCGTGATCACGGGTCAATTCAGGGTGTGAAAAAAGCGCTTTGGTAGTAATGCCGCGATTGGGGAAAATGACGATAAAGTCTTGCTCGGGCAGGGTAATCGCCTGAATTACCTCGCCAATTCCCTCCACAAAAGCATTGCTTCCATGGATAAAGAAAGGCACATCGGCCCCTAATTGCAGGCCTAGCACCATCAGCTCCGAGCGCGTAAGGCGCAGGTTCCAGAGGGTATTGAGGCCAATTAATGTGGAGGCGGCATCGGACGACCCTCCGCCCAAACCAGCACCGACTGGCAATGCTTTGTTGAGTGTGATTTCAACGCCCATGGCCACTTTGCATTCGCGTTGTAGCAAGGTTGCCGCACGGACCACCAAGTCATCGCCTTCAGCAATGCCTGGAACGGGGTTGATGCGGGTAATTCGATTCGTGTTGGTACGGGTAAGGGTGACGGTATCGCACCAGTCAATTAACTGAAAGGCGGATTGCAGTAGGTGATAGCCATCATTTCTGCGTCCAACAATGTGCAGAAATAAATTCAGTTTGGCCGGCGCTAAAAGGGTAAGCGTATCAGTCATCAATCTGATCAAAAACAAGGCGGATATCAATTGGCCCTGTTTTTGTGTTTCGGGTCATATTCAGTTTTTCTAGCTTACTGCTCGACTCGCCCCAAACGTAGGATAGGTTCCATCCGTCTTGACTGATTTTCGAAACAATGCCACTGGAGCTGCGCTCCAAGCTGGCTGGGCTGCCAGGCCTGACTTGGCCGCGCAACCAGTCGGATAAACCGCGCGCAGGCAAAGGAAGCCCTAATGCAGACTGCATCAGGGTGTCTGCATCAATTGCTTTACTTATCTTTCCGCTACGCTCTAATACGGCTTCACCCGGAGTGATGGTAATTTTTGCAATCGAGCCACCGACTGGATTTCGAATCTCTAAGGTATCGTTAAGCGCATCTTGACTGAGGGTGAACCCGCCGGAGCCGCCCTCCGCAGGCCGGTCAGCGCCGCCATTCATGCGGATTGAAAATCGGCCATCCCAAACAATCTTAGTGGACTCATTGGGCATTACCCAGTTGGGCTTAAAGCGCTTTAAGGTTTCACGCAAGGTTGTATTGTTTGCATCCATTCGTTCGGCATCACGCCATGCGCTTTCAGCTGAGTTCAGATTACCGATAGCCCAATACACCTCACCTAAGTGCGCTGATATTTCTGCTTCTGGCTTCATCTTGGTCGCCTGAATGAGCTGGTCGCGTGCCAGCTCCAGTTTACCCATACGGAAATTAACCCAGCCGAGGCTATCTAAAATAAAGGCATCTTGCGGTGCCAGATTATGTGCCTTAGTAATCAGGGCAAAGGCTTCTGGCAGATTCTGCTTTCGATCAGCCATTGAGTAGCCTAGGGCATTCAATGCGTTGGCATCGTTCGGCGTTTTTTTCAGAATTTGCCGCAGGGTAGATTCCATCACATCAAAGCGACCCGCCTTTTCGGCTGCCATCGCATAGGTATACAGAATGCCGGAGTCAGTGGGCAGCGGCTTGAGGGCTGTAATAATGTCAAAATAGGCGCGCATTGCTGCAGCCTCATCCGCTGCGCGACCCAACAGTGGCTGCAACTGTTTTAAGGTGCGCTCTTGACCCTCGGCATTTTGTTTTTGTAATAGCGCAATGGCGGGTTTGACGGAATCGGACCAGCGTTGATTTAGCATCAATAAAGTAACCAGCACTTCTTTTGGCTTCGTATCTCCTGCGGGAGCGAGCCTGTCCCATACGCTAGCCGCATCGAGAGCAAGCTCAGGAGCATTGGCTGCAATGGCAATCTCCATAGCACGCTGCGCTAGCTGTGGGTCGCCGGTTTGCCGGGCAAGGCTAAGGTAGGTTTGGTAGGCTAGTGCCGGTTCACCCCGCTGGAGGGCAATTTCAGAGGCCAAGATCTCAAAAACCTGTTCGCCAGTAGCGCCTTGGTTGCTGTGCGCCAATGAGGCCCAACCGAGGCATACGCTAGCTACCAAAAGCATGGCACGCTTGCGAGCAGGCAACAGGGTCTCAGCGAGGCGCAAATGCATTAAATGGAACATAAGCACATTCTAATCTCCGAATCTACAATTCACCTATGCCAGAACTCCCAGAAGTAGAAGTCACTCGCCTTGGAATACAACCGCACCTCGAGGGGGAGCGGATTACCGATGCCCTGATTATTGATGGCAGGTTGCGCTGGCCTGTACCGCGTAATCTGCGGGCAATCTTGCTGGGCCAAACCCTGCATGGCATAGAACGCAGGGGAAAGTATTTGTTATTGCAAATGGATCAAGGGCATTTACTGATCCATTTGGGCATGACGGGAGTCCTGCGGGTATTGCCAGTCAAGGAGCCATTAAAACCCCATGATCGGGTTGTGGTGGTATTTGGTAAGCGCAGCTTACGCTTACATGATCCGCGTAAATTTGGGGCAGTGTTATGGCATTCAAACAAGTGCGGACCAGTTGAAGATCATCCCTTACTTCGCAAGTTGGGTACAGAACCCTTTTCAGCTGATTTTGCGAACGAGCGAGGTGCTGCTGTGCTTTATCGCTGTTCGCGCGGCCGTAGTGTTGCAGTCAAATCGTTTTTGCTAGCAGGACAGGCTGTCGTTGGAGTTGGCAATATTTACTGTTCAGAGAGTTTGTTTGAGGCCGGAATTCATCCTGCAAAGCAGGCCGGCAAACTCACTAAGCCCCAATGTACCCGTTTAGCCACCGCAGTGCGCATGGTGCTGCAGAAGGCGATTGCCGCAGGTGGTAGCACCTTACGCGATTTTGTCGATAGCGAGGGTAAGCAAGGCTACTTTACGATGCAAAGTAAAGTCTACGACCGACGGGGTGAACCTTGTCGAGTCTGTAATACAGCGATTAAGCAGATCGTTCAAGGCCAGCGATCCACCTACTTTTGTCCAGTATGCCAAAAGCGCTAAGTCCGCAGCGTAAGAACGACGCTACTCTGATTGCATCATTTTCAAAGCAGCTGATTCAGTGGCATAAGCAATATGGGCGGCATGGCATGCCATGGCAAGGTATTACTGACCCCTATGCGGTGTGGGTCTCAGAAATCATGCTGCAACAAACCCAGGTAGCTACTGTGCTGGAGCGCTACCCTAAAATGATGAAGCGCTTTCCATCGGTAGTGCATTTGGCTCGCGCCGATATCGATGAGGTATTGGCTGAATGGAGTGGCCTTGGTTACTACTCGCGGGCGCGTAATTTACATGCCTGCGCAAAGCAAGTAGTAAGCCAATACCAGGGGCATTTTCCGCCCGACCCTCTGGCCCTAGAAAGTCTTAGCGGAATTGGGCGGTCTACGG
>CAWUTW010000150.1:0-3233 GCA_963925585.1 uncultured Polynucleobacter sp.
CGGTATTCGCGATGGCGACTAAACCACATTACGATCGCGCTAGCCAAAATACCAAGGACGAGCTGTGCAATGATTGTCGTTATCCAATACGCTGGGCCATGACCCCGTTCCGTCTTAAAGACGGTACGGTCGATGATGTGACCAATCACCCTCGACAAGAAGAATACAAAGGTATTTACAACACCCTGTATCAATGCCAAGGTCACCATATCGCCGTTGGCAACGTGACTGATTTCGTGCGCCAAGACTGCCTCTGCCTCATCGCGAGTCATGCCGTAGAGTAAACCCGTGCTAACAGCAACGAGGGAATCATTTCGGAACATTCCAGTCGCAAAGGCATTGATATCCGGCGCGTCATAAATAGCAACCTCGGGCATCCCGATACCTGCGGCGTTGGCTTGACGCTCGACCGTGCTGAGCAGCCACCGCTCCTGATCATTGCGTGGCTCTTGTATGACATAGGCACCGGTGGAGTGCTTCGCCATCGATTTAGACATGGCAAGGGAAATGAATGAACCCGTCATGCCAACCACTGCAGAAAGCATCAGCAATGATATCAAGTCAATGTCCACGCCATTCTGATCTAGGATTTGACCCAGTCCAAATACACTGATGATGATTGAAATCACCAACATGATGGCGATGTTGGTCAGTAAAAATAAAAAGATTCGTTTCATATTCATAACTCCTTAAGGCGAGGCACAAGCCAGCTCGATACGTAATACGCTATCAGGAAACCCTTCGTTTTGCTGGGTCTATATTTATCGTCATTTTATAGGGTATTCAGCCTTAGACTCGTCCTCGGAAAAACCAATGGAGGCAGGCCATCCCGCTCTATTGCATCCAATTGAATCTGATACAAATCGGCCAAATCCGCAATTGCAGCCATTCCAGAAGCGTGATCGCCGACCATTTTTCCATCCTTTACCAGGATCAGTCGCTCAAAGTGGTGCATGGCCTGATTGATGTCGTGCAAGATCGCGACAATCGCATGATTACGATCCTCCGCATACCGTCTCATGCTCTCGAGTAACTCGATTTGTAAACCAGGATCCAGCGATACCAATGGCTCATCTACCAAGATCAGGCCGTTTTGCTCATCCCATAACTGCGCAAATACTCTAGCAAGATGAATGCGCGCCTTTTCTCCGCCGGATAAGGTGTCAAACCCCCGATTAAGTAGGTGCTCGCAGGAACTGAGGCGTGCTGCATGCCGAACAATGGCATCGCGCTTTACATCGCCCACAATCGCAATCCTGCCCAAGCCAATGATCAAATGCACCATTAAGCCAAATGCGACCTCACTCGACTGCGGAAGTATTGCCCGGGCTCGACTAAGCGCAGGTAAAGACCAGGATTGAATTGCTGCACCATTGAACGCATACGATCCAAAATGGGGTCGCAGCTCACCGGATGTCAATTTAAGTAATGTCGTTTTCCCTGCCCCGCTAGGCCCTAGTATGGCAATGCGCTCACCCGGAGCAATCGTGAATGAAAAAGGGCCGAATGCATTTTCACCGAGCTTGATCTGCAAAGCTCGCAGGTGGCATAGGACATTCATTAGGTCAGTTGACGGCGCGACGACCGCAATAGCAGGATGAAAAACGGCGCCCCTAATAGAGCAGTAAAAATCCCAACAGGCACTTCTGCCGGCATTGCGATCGTACGTGCACAGGTATCGGCCAATAACAACAACATAGCCCCAAGGACCATGGAAGCTGGAACTACCACCCTCTGATCGCCACCCAACCAAGCGCGAGCAAAGTTGGGTGCAATTAAACCGACAAAGCCGATCATTCCACACCAAGCAACCGCAAATCCAGAGAGCAACGCTACCCAAATAATAATTTCCATACGAATGCGGCTAACGTCGATACCCACATGGGCTGCGACCGATTCACCAAGGGCAAACACATTCATTACCGCAATCATTCTGCGCAAACGCCACCAAGCGAACGTAAAGAGTACGGCAGCCGCAATCACCAAAACCCAATTGGACCCAGAAAGCGAACCCATCGTCCAGAATGTCAAATTGCGTAACTGCTCATCCGTCGCTAAATACGTGCATAAACCAATGATGGCGGCAGCAAGCGCATTTAAGGCAATGCCAGTTAAGAGTAGACCCGTAATGGAACCAGGCGTAATCCAGCGTGCTATGCGATCCAAAGCAAAACACACCAAAATCGCCCCCGAGAATGCCAATGCAGGGATGGTCCAAAATCGCCACTCAGGTAAGAGTGGGATATTTAAGTCGCTAAAGAGAACAATTCCTAAAGCAACAGCGCACGCCGCGCCAGCCGATACGCCCAGTAATCCAGGATCGGCAAGCGGATTACGAAAAAGCCCTTGAGTCAGGGCGCCCGCGAGCCCGAGGGCAGCGCCAATTAAAAGAGCAAAAACAATTCTAGGTAAACGTAACTGCCACAAAACATAGCTACTGCCCGATTGCGTATCCCAACTAGGATTGATGAGAGAGGTCCAATCATCAAGGCCAATGTGGACTGCGCCCAACTGCGAGGTAAATAGAGTCAGCGCAATCAGGACCAAACCAATGAATACACTCATAAAAAATGCATTGCCCCTTACAGCAGAAATGAAATCCATCCTGTGCAGCCTACGCTTTAGGCCATTGCGCGCTGTAATAGCAGATTGAGCTCAGCAACTGCTAACGGCATGCGCGGTCCAAACCCCAATAGATACATCGCCTCAAGCGAAATAATGCGCTGTTCTTTTCCGGCTCGCGTTTGACTTATACCTGGAAAGCGCATCACTCCGCCAACGCCGCCAACGGCTTTCATGCCCTGATCCGTCACCAAGATCACATCGGGATTGGCAGCAATAACTGCCTCCGGAGTGAGTGGCTTAAATCCATTCAATCCAGGAATAGCATTACGTGCACCCGCATAGCCAATCATGGCATCTGCACTGGTTTTTGCACCACCCACCATCAACTGACTGGGATTTTGCGATAGAACAAATAAAACGCGTATGTTTTTAAGTTCCGAATTAGACATGCGCTCTTGGGTATTGCTCCATTCCACATGCAATCGGCTAGTCAGTGCTTGAGCGATATCTTGTTTATAAATCAGCCCGCCGATGATGTGTACCCGATCAATCAGATCTTTGAATTGATGGCCAGATGGCAAGATGACCAACGGTATCCGGGCATCGACGATCTGCTTTATGACCATGGGTGGCCCCGCATCTTCAGTGGCAATCAATTGAGTAGGCCG
>CAWUTW010000151.1:0-10653 GCA_963925585.1 uncultured Polynucleobacter sp.
GTCTATGAAAAAGGCGCTGAGGTGGTGCGCATGTATCAAACGCTATTAGGGATCGAGGGCTTTCGCAAAGGAATGGATTTGTACTTTGCGCGCCACGATGGTCAGGCAGTGACCTGCGATGATTTTCGAATGGCGATGGCCGATGCGAACGGCAGGGATCTGAGTCAATTTCAGCATTGGTATAGTCAGGCAGGTACACCGCGGGTTCAGGTGCAAACCCATTTTGATGGCAAGGCGCAGCGGTATACCCTGACCTTAAGCCAGTCCTGCCCAGATACCCCGGGTCAGAAAAATAAAAAGCCGTTTCACATTCCACTGCGAACCCAGCTTGTCTTTGCCAATAGTCAATCAGTCGATCAGTCACTGCGTGCCGAGCGTTTATTGGAGCTGACCGATAGCACGCAGACTTGGGTCTTTGATCATGTACCCAGTGAACCTGTTCTGTCGATCAATCGTGGCTTCTCGGCGCCGATTGTGCTAGAGTTTGACCAAAGCGAAGCCGACTTATTAACCCTCTTTACTAAAGACGATGATGCCTTTAATCGCTGGGAAGCAGGGCAGAAGCTAGCGATGCAATGGATCTTAGCTGGGCGAACTCCAGATGAGGCCATGCTCCAAACCTACCGCTTAATTTTGCAAGACCCCAAGCTGGATCCTGCATTTAAAGAACTGGCCCTGACACTGCCGGCCGAGACTTATTTATACGAGCAGTGCGCTTGCGTTGAGCCACAAACGATCCATGCAAACCGTAAAGCATTTCGGGGGGCTCTTGCGCAGCATTTACAGCCTGAATGGCAGCGCCTCTATGCAGCAATGCAAATGCCAGGTTCATTTGAGCCGGATGCAGTCAGTGCAGGTAAGCGCAGTTTAAAGAACCTCGCTTTGGGAATGCTCTTGATTGCCAATCCGGCAGAGTGGGCAAAGCCAGCCCAGCAGCAATACACATTAGCGAATAATATGACTGATCGCTACGCTGCACTAGCCCATTTGGTTCAAAACAATGTGCCGGAAGGCATCGACTGTTTAGCCGATTTTTATGAGCATTTTGCAGATAACCCATTGGTGGTCGATAAATGGTTCGGTCTGCAAGCAAGCTGCCCACCCACGAATAACAATCCTGCGACTAGCCTTGAGCGCGCCACTACTTTACTGACGCACCCCGCGTTTTCATTCACGAACCCCAATCGGGTTCGTAGCGTGATTCATTCTTACTGCATGGGTAATCCCGCTGGGTTTCATATGCGGGATGGGCGCGGTTATCAGTTTTGGGCTCAAAGCGTACTTAAGCTTGACGCCATTAATCCCCAAATTGCCGCGCGTCTGGCACGGGCGTTGGACCGGTGGACTGTTTTTGCTGAGCCTTACCGGGGGCAAATGCAAGCGGCTTTGCAAGCGGTTGCTGATGCGCAGACGCTATCGGCCGATGTGAATGAAGTGATTTTGAAAGCCTTAGGTAATCGCTAATGCCGCGCCATATTCTGCAAAAGTCCGGTACCTGATTTGAAACAGGCAAAATAAAGCCATTCTGATTGCAAGACCCTATTTGGAGAATGTATTGAGCGCCTCTATTCAATTAAAGACACCCTTTCGTCAGTACCTTAGCCAGTTGCAGTTGCAAGGTGCATCGGTTCCGCCGGGACTGCAGGATCTTTTGGTGTCGCTTACCAATACCTGCTCGAAATTGAGCGATGAAGTTGCGCAAGGTGCGCTGATTGGTATTTTGGGCTCCGCTGGAACAGGCAATGTCCAGGGTGAAGTGCAACAAAAATTAGATGTGATCGCAAATGATTTACTGATTGCGGGCGTGGAGTCCTGCCAAGCCTTAGCTGGAATAGCTTCGGAAGAAATTGAGGACCCGTTGCCAGTGGGCAAGGGAGTGGGTGACTACCTATTGCTCTTTGACCCCCTCGACGGCTCCTCCAATATTGACGTCAATGTATCGATTGGTACTATTTTTTCTATTCTAAAAAAGCCAAATCCCAATGCACCTCTGACAACCGCTGATTTTTTACAGGCAGGTCGCATGCAAGTGGCTGCCGGCTATGTGGTCTATGGACCACAAACGACCCTAGCCATTAGCTTGGGCGAGGGCGTTGATTTATTTACGCTGGATGCCGTCTCTGGTGAATTTTTACTAATTAAACAGGGTGTACGGATCTCAGAATCAACCCGTGAATTTGCCATCAATATGTCCAATATGCGCCATTGGGCAGCGCCAGTAAAACGTTATGTCGATGAATGTTTGGCGGGTAGTGGCGGTGTTAGGCAGAAAGACTTTAATATGCGCTGGATTGCATCGATGGTCGCTGATGTGCATCGAGTACTTTCACGCGGGGGGGTCTTTATGTACCCCTGGGATCAGCGTGATCCAAAGAAGCCAGGAAAGCTGCGCTTGATGTACGAAGCTAATCCGATGGGTTTTTTAGTGGAGCAAGCTGGCGGAGCGGTGATTAATGGCCTAGACACTATTTTAGATTTGCAGCCGCAGGCCTTGCACGAGCGCGTGTCAGTGATTCTGGGCTCGAAAGAAGAAGTGAATTTACTGCGCCAGTACCACGCCGCAAATTAATACAGTCTACGGTTTGACCTTGCTGGTGAGGTAGGCTAAAGCCTCCTCAACTTGATCAATCAAAATCAGGCACACATCGCCGGGCTCGAGTTGCTCGAGTGCGGTGTCAATCGCCAAGAACTCCCCACGAATCTCTTGAACGTCTTTTGCTTTAGTAGTGCCAACAAGACCTTCTTGTAAGAGCTTTAACACTTCACCATCTTCGCGGCCGCGTTGGCACTGGTCTTGATACAAAATAACGTGGTCAAAGGCATTGCCCAGGATTCTAGTCAGAGCGCGGATGTCGTCATCGCGACGATCGCCTGCACCACTGATCACCGCATGGCTACGCTTTGGTTTCATGGCATGAATGCCGTCGACTAAGGCGCGCATGGCGTCCGGATTGTGCCCATAATCAGCCACCACGGTTGCTCCGCGATGTTGAAAAAGATTAAATCGGCCTGGCGCAGAATAAGCGCTCGAGTCAAACGTAGCGAGCCCGGTGTTCACGGCACTCCACGGTAGTCCAAGGGACCATGCGGCGCCTACCGCAGCCATGGCATTCTCAATCTGGAAGGGGAGTAAACCTTGGTTGGTTATCGGAATGCGTTTGACTGGAATGCGGTGAATCTCCTCAATCCCTTTGGCTGCAACAATGTCAGCGCCATCAAAAAATACAACGCGCTTATCTTGAGCGCGGTGTGCCACGATGACAGGGTGAGTTGGGTCGTAGGCAAAGAACGTAATGCCACCTGGGCAGCTCTCGCGCATCTTCACTACAAGGGGATCCATCGCATTGAGAACGGCCACTCCAGTAGCGCACACATTTTGGACAATCACCCGCTTCACAATCGCTATGTCATCAACGCTGTGAATAAAATTCATTCCCAAGTGATCGCCTTCACCAATATTGGTAACCACGGCTACGTCACAGCGATCAAATCCCAGGCCTTCTCGCAAAATACCGCCGCGGGCAGTTTCCAGAACGGCTGCGTCGACATCGGGGTGCATTAAGACATTGCGCGCACTTTTAGGGCCGCTGCAGTCCCCCGTATCAATACGTCTACCTTCTATATAAACGCCATCAGTGGTGGTCATGCCAATGCGAAGACCGGTTTCGTGAATCAGGTGGGCGATTAAGCGAACCGTAGTGGTTTTTCCATTGGTGCCGGTTACTGCCACAGTGGGAATGCGGCCATTGTCATTGCCTGGGAACATCATGTTGATGATGTGCTCGCCAACGGGGCGGCCTTTTCCATAGGACGGTTGTAAATGCATTCGCAATCCCGGCGCTGCATTGACTTCGACAATGCCACCACCTTGCGGTTCTAAGGGCTTATAAATTGCTTCGCAAAGAATATCAACACCGGCAATATCGAGTCCAATCATCTGTGCCGCAGCTACGGCGCTGGCCGCCACATCCGGATGGACGTCATCGGTTACGTCGGTTGCGGTGCCGCCCGTACTTAAATTAGCGTTATTGCGGAGCAGAATACGCTCACCCATTTTAGGAACGTAGGCAATATCGAGATTGATTGCAGCTAATGTAGCAATTGCTATCGCATCTAATCGAATCTTAGTTAAGGCAGTAGCGTGACCATTCCCGCGCAAGGGGTTTTTATTTTCGAGTGCAATCAATTGCTCAATAGTGTGTACGCCATCGCCAATCACTTGGGCTGGCTCACGCCTCGCAGCCGCAACCAACTGATTGCCTACAACTAATAAACGGTAATCTTGGCCCGGTAGGTAGCGCTCAACGATGGTTTCGCTGCCGTAGACTTGGGTTGCTTCAAAACCAGCACGCACCTGTTCTTCGCTACGAATGTTGGCAACCACACCTTTACCTTGGTTGCCGTCTTTTGGTTTTAATACGATCGGTCCGCCAATCGCTTGGGCTGCGCGCCAGGCCTCATCGGCACTGGTAACCACTTCGCCGTGGGGAACCGATACTCCAGCAGCATGCAGCAGATTTTTAGTAAGTTCTTTGTCTTGCGCAATCGATTCAGCAATTGCGCTGGTGGCACTGGTTTCGGCGGCTTGAATGCGCTTTTGTTTGCTACCCCAACCAAACTGAACCATACTGCCTTCAGTCATGCGCCGATATGGAATGTGGTGCGCGATGGCGGCATCGACGATCGAGCCAGTACTTGGTCCCAATCGAACCTCTTCGTATAGAGAGGCCAATTCACTTAATGCGGTTACCAAATCAAACGACGCCTCATCGCGAGCCGCCTGAATTAAAGCGAGTGCAAAGTCAAAGGCCATTCGGCCTACTGCTTCTTCCGTGTATTCGACAACTACTTGATAAACACCCACATCGGACGTTTGGATGGTTCGACTGAAGGTGACTGGACAGCCTGCTTGTGCTTGCAGATCAAGGGCAGCATGTTCAATTACGTGCGCCAAAGAGACCGCTTCGGTTTTGCCACTAAAGCGCATAAAGCCTAACTGCGGAAAGCGCTCTCGTATCTTGACTTCAAATGCAGGTAGCTGATCGATTGCGCGCTCCGAGGGATCGCAATCGACAATCGCCTCCAGAGCGGTATGCCGGCTCCACAAATTGGGCCCACGCAACATGCGAATCCGAGATACTTTCAATTATGCCTCTGTCTGGGTTGCGGTACTAGAGTAAAACGTCTCGGTGCCAGCAAGAATAATATTAAAAGGAATGCCCAAACCCCACGCCGCAGCGATTGCCGCCGCTAAATTAATAGACTTCCATTGCGTGCTGTCGGGGGTGCTCTTCGGATTTTTAGGTAAGTGCAGTACTTGCTCATCGCGCCGTGCGGTTTTTAAAACAATCTCTTGATCGCGTACCAGTACAGCACGGCCGCCTTGCTTGAGATGATTTTCAATTAAAGGGTCCGCCTCATTCTGGGAGAAGAAAATCACCTCGCCGTCACACAACACAGCCATTTTGGCTACCAATGGATCATCGGCATTAAGGACGGCAGCGCCATTGGGCAACACCACATCGACTTGGGTGCGCACAATACTAAATAGCTGATCTTCATCATAGATTGCATACTCTGGAAAGGTAGCGCTCGGATCGATATTGAGTACCACGCCAACCTGACAGCGGTCGTAGGCAAGGCCTTCAATTAGCATCGAGAGGTGGTTATTTTCGATTACCGCGGCTTCAACTGCGCGATTAAGAAGAGTGCGGCGGGCATTTTCCCAATCCGATGGCCCCTCTTTTTTAATGATGCGATTGCCAAAATACAATTGATTGCCACACGACACCCCAACATGCTGGTTGGTTAGTCTAAGGAAATGGCCAACCATTTCAGCCACCAAGGTTTTACCTTTGGATCCGGTGATGCCGACCAGCGGAATTCTGAAATCCACATTGGCCGGGAATAGGTGATCGGCGATTGCCTTGCCAACCGGCTGCGGTGTTCCACTGGCTGGTTTTAAGTGCATCAAGAGACCGGGACCCGCATTGACTTCCACAATGGCAGCTCCTTGCGCTTCAAACGGCTTGCTAATGTCTTGCGCGACCAAGTCGACGCCAGCAATTTCAAGGCCAACTACCCGCGCCGCCAACGCGACTTGCCGCGCTACTTCGGGGTGAACCTGATCAGTGACATCAAAGGCGACGTTGCCATTGCTCTGAATAAATACCCGTTGACCTTCTACAGGAATGGCTTTTGCGCTGAGTTTTTGACGAGTGAGTTCGAGCTCGACGGCAGAGTCAACGCGCACCGGATTTAAGGGACACTCTTCCGCAGTTCCACGGCGCGGATCTGAATTAATCTGCAGGCCGATTAGCTCAGTCACGCTATGCTTGCCATCGCCGACGATCCAAACCGTTTCACCTTTGGCTGCAGCAACGACCCGATTGCCAACCACGAGGAGGCGATGCTCATCGCCCAAAATATGGCGCTCGACCAACACGGCGCTGCCTTCTTGAACTGCAACGGCGTAGGCCGCTTCCACTTCCTCTTGGGTATAGAGATTAATAAAGACACCCCGGCCGTGGTTGCCATCAATCGGCTTTACCACTACTGGCAAGCCGATGTCTTCTGCTGCATCCCATGCATCCAGTGACGTTGCCACAATGCGGCCCTCTGGCGTAGGTAGCCCTGCACAATTCAATAAACTTTTGGTAAGGTCTTTGTCACGTGAAACACTCTCTGCGATTGCGCTGGTGCGATCGGTTTCTGCAGTCCAAATGCGGCGTTGTTTTGAGCCATACCCCAGTTGCACCAGATTGCCACTCGATAAGCGAATCGATGGGACCCCTTTTTCCTCAGCGGCATAGACAATGCTCGCTGTGCTGGGGCCGAGTAAAAGGTCATCGCTCAGGTCACGCAACTGCTCAAGCAATTGCTTTAACAAGATCGAGGCATCCTGGGTATCTTGGGCTAGAGCCAAGTACAGATCCCGCGCGCACTCCAAGGCAGTTAAGGTTACTTTTTCGTTAATCGCGCTGACGATCACTTTGTAAACTCCGCGGCGATCGCCATCGCGGGCTTTGCCAAAGCCGCCGGGGATGCCAGCCATATTTTGCAGCTCAAGCGTGAGGTGTTCGAGAATGTGGGCAGGCCAAGTGCCTTCCTGAATCCGCTTTAAGAAACCGCCGTGCTCGCCATAACTGCAGCGGTGCTCAACTAAGGCGGGCATGCAGGCCACCAGCCGCTCATAAAACCCAGGGATTAGATTGGATGGATAGTCCTCCAAATCACCAATGTCGACCCAAACCTCGATCACAGGGTGATAGGTCCACATATTGGGGCCACGTAGATGCTTGACGCTCAGAATTTCAATGGTTTTATCGAGTAATTGGGGCATAAAAACGGGATCCCGTAACGTCGGGTTAGGTAGCGCTTCGCAGCAGCGGGTAGGAGGAGAAAAGGGTCAGAAGTGAAAAGAATGACAGATTCATGCTTAAACGCTGGACCGGCTCCATAAGTTGACAGATTCAATAAATTGAAAAGACTTGCGCTCCACTATACTTTGACTACCCATGGAACCCGATTTTTCCGCACTTTCGCCGCCGCTTCCAGCGCAATGGCAAGATAGCTTGGCGGTCCAATCCATCCCAGCATTACAGCCCTTGTCGCCCCGAGCCTGGATCGAACTCGATCTGGATGCAGAACTGCGTTTTAATAAATCCCTTCTGCTGGTCAATGGCGATTTTCTAGTGTGGGTCCATGGATCGCAGCGCCAATCGTGGCTAATTCAAGCGGGACTTAACTTAAGTCACTTAGACCACGCCGGCGTGGGTTGCTTGCGCTTAGAGCAGGGCGATACCTTGCTGGCAACATGGCACTACACCCTCGCCGTCAATCCCCAAGCGCTGCGATTGCAGGCTGCCTTTCTGAATGAGCAACACGCATCGCAAACGGCTTTTACTCTGCTGAGCGATGAAGATGCCTTGGACGATAAGCCTCCATCCACCTGGACGCTGTTGAAGTTGTGGCGTTTTGCTAGGCCATACAAAAAAGAGTTGTTGCTCGGATTCATTTTGACCTTAGCCTCGACCGGCGCAACTCTCGTGCCGCCGTACCTGACTATGCCGCTGATGGATAACATCTTGATTCCGTATGAGCGGGGTCAGCCAATCGATTTTGATTTGGCGCGCCTGTACTTGGGCGCACTGCTGGCGGCCGCTTTACTCGCCTGGGGTTTAGGCTGGTGGCGTACTTACTTGCTAGCCTTGGTTAGTGAGCGCATTGGCGCGGATCTGCGCAATACAACCTTTGAACACCTATTAAAACTATCGCTGGAGTATTTTGGCGGCAAACGCACGGGCGATTTAATTGCGCGCATCGGCACCGAAACCGATCGGATTTGTGTTTTTCTGTCGCTCTATCTGCTCGATTTTTTAACTGATCTGATCATGATTATTATGACCGCTGCCATTTTGGCGTCGATCGATCCGCTACTCGCATTGGTAACATTAGCGCCACTTCCATTCATTGCGTGGATGATTCATGTGGTGCGCGATAAATTGCGTTACGGCTTTGAAAAGATCGATCGCATTTGGGGGGAGGTCACGAATGTATTGACCGATACCATTCCAGGCATTCGGGTGGTGAAAGCCTTCGCCCAAGAAAAGCGGGAGCTTAAGCGCTTTGTGGATTCCAATCGCCATAATTTGCAAATCAACGACCGCGTTAATCGCGTCTGGGGTTTGTTTACTCCCACGGTGACTTTGTTAACCGAGGTGGGTCTGTTGGTGGTGTGGGCGTTTGGTATTTGGCAGGTCGCCAATCGCAATGTCTCGGTTGGCGTGCTAATTGCCTTTTTGGCCTACATCGGCCGCTTTTATATTCGCCTTGACTCCATGAGCCGCATTGTTTCGCATACGCAAAAAGCCGCTGCTGGCGCTAAGCGAATTTTTGATATTTTGGATCACGTCTCCAGTGTGCCAGAGCCGGTCAACCCTGCGCCACTCGGCTCCATTCAAGGAAAGATTGATTTACGTGGCGTTGGCTTTCGCTATGGCAATCGTGCGGTGACCAAAGGCATTGACTTGCACATCGCACCCGGCGAAATGATTGGACTAGTGGGGCATAGCGGCTCCGGAAAAAGTACCTTGGCCAACTTAATTTGCCGCTTCTATGACGTGAGCGAGGGCAGCATTACACTGGATGGCCGCGATATTCGTAGCATTGGCATCGCTGATTACCGCAAGTGCATTGGCCTTGTACTGCAAGAGCCCTTTTTATTTTTTGGAACCATCGCCGATAACATTGCCTATGGCAAGCCCAATGCATCGCGTGAGGAGATTATTGAGGCGGCGAGGGCGGCACACGCACATGAGTTTATTTTGCGCCTACCCTTAGGTTATGACTCGCTCGTGGGCGAGCGTGGCCAATCGCTTTCGGGTGGAGAGCGCCAACGCATTTCGATTGCGCGTGCCTTATTGATTAACCCTAGCATTCTGATTTTGGATGAGGCTACTTCATCCGTTGACACCACGACCGAAAAAGAAATTCAGCGGGCCTTAGATAATTTAGTGAAGGGCCGTACGACGATTGCGATTGCCCACCGCCTCTCCACCTTGCGCAAAGCTGATCGCTTGGTAGTGCTCGATAAAGGCGAGATTGTGGAGATTGGCTCGCACGATGAATTGATGGCCGCGCAAGGCGCCTACTACGAGTTGTATCAGGCACAAATTCGCCACGCGACGGAATTGGTTGAGGGCGGCGCGATTGGAGAGACACTTGAAAAAGCCTAGCTTGATTCGTGATTCGCTCGGGCGCCTTGTTTTCATCGATGAGGCTGGTACTGAGCACGTCGATATCCATGCGGTTCGTGCCTTCCCGATTACTGCGCCCAGCGCTGGCATCTCGCTAATGGACTCGGCCGGCAAAGAGCTGTTCTGGTTTACGTCCTTGGCAGCGATACCAGAAGAGGATCGCGCGCTGCTGATGGAGGAATTGGCCGGCCGTGAGTTTATGCCCGTAATTGAGCAAATTAGTAGCGTATCCAGCTATGCCACGCCGAGTATTTGGCTGGTGCAGACCGACCGCGGTGAGACGCGACTGCGCCTCAATGGCGAAGAAAATATTCGCCGCGTTGCCGGAAATACCTTGCTGATATCGGATGCCAATGGCGTGCAATATTTGGTGCGCGATTCAAGTCAATTGGACAAACAAAGCCGCAAGTTATTGGATCGTTTTTTGTAAACGGCTTTGCCTTCAATCCCTTGTTCTAGGGCAGCATGCTTTAAAATAAGAACCTCGCCGGAATAGCTCAGTTGGTAGAGCAGCGCATTCGTAATGCGAAGGTCGGAGGTTCGATTCCTCTTTCCGGCACCAGATTGCAGCGCAATAGTAAGCCGCCACTACGGGTTTCTACTAGTACTTCTACCACCCATCGAGTAGATACCGTAAGTTACTAGTAGGTTTTTTTAATTTATTGATGGTAATCAAGACATGCAGGCATGAATTGTTTAAAAATCCAACTTGTGTTGTTGCATATAAAAAAACCAGATTCATAATTGGTAAACCATTCTTCCGGAGGAGCATTCATGAAGCACTCAATTAAGCGCACCGCGCTGTCCACCGCTATTGCCCTGAGCATTACTGGCCTTGCTGCTAGCCCCGCTTTGGCGTGGGAACCCACGAAACCCGTTGAATTTGTGATTCCGG
>CAWUTW010000152.1:0-5280 GCA_963925585.1 uncultured Polynucleobacter sp.
AATGTTGGAGAGCCGGTAAATGCCTGAGGCTACTTCAGCACCATCCACAATCCCGTAGGAACTGCTTTTAGCGGGATCAATTTTTTCAACTGCAATTACAGAGCCTTGCTGTGCCTCATGCACCTTGAGCATTTGCGCTAGTACTGGCGGCTGGCCATCCAATAAGTCATCGGCCAAAATGATGGCAAAGGGCTCATCGCGTACGAGCTTTTCAGCGCAGAGGACTGCATGACCTAAGCCCAATGCTTCGGGTTGGCGTACATAGACGCAATCCACGTGACTGGGTTTAATGCTCCGCACGATTTCTAGTAATGTATGCTTGTTTTTTGCCTCAAGCTCGGCTTCCAGTTCATAGGCTTTATCAAAGTGATCTTCAATAGCGCGCTTGCTACGACCGGTTACAAAAATCATTTCAGTAATGCCTGCTGCAATTGCTTCCTCTACCGCATACTGAATGAGGGGCTTATCCACCACATTGAGCATTTCCTTTGGACTTGCTTTAGTAGCAGGCAAAAAACGGGTACCCAAACCAGCAACGGGAAAAACGGCTTTGCTTACTGGCTTAGAGAAAGGAGCGGTCATTGCAAATCCAATCAAACAAAAAGAATGAACTGATTCTAGCGGAGATCAAGCCTGCCAACTAGGCTTTGCCGAGGCGACCCAGCTGAGCAAGCAATTTTTCATGGTTTTGCTCAAATCCAGCCAAACGCAACTTTTCTTGCGCAACCACTTCTGCAGGGGCTCGTGCGACAAAGCTCTCGTTATCGAGTTTGCTGCGGGCTTTAGTGATTTCATTGGCCAGTCGGTCAATTTCTTTGCGAAGGCGTAGGCGTTCTGCATCGACATCGACTTCAATCTTTAGTAATAACTTCAGGTCGCCTACTAACGCAATTGGCGCACCAGGTGCATCGCGTTCGAGCATGGCTTCATCGCTGTAAATTTTGACTTCCGACAGCTTTGCTAGCGCTTGCAAATAGGGGCTGGCCTTTTCTAAAAAAGCAGCAGGCCCATAAATCCACAACGGTACTTTTTGCGCTGGAGAAATTTGCATTTCCCCTCGCAGGTTGCGGCAGGCATCAACAATTGCCTTAACTTGATTGACCCAGGCTTCGCTTTGCTCATCAAACTTGGACGGTTGTGCCACAGGGTAGGGCTGCAAGGCAATCGACTGCCCTGCTTGTTCAGAGAGAATTTTCCCAGTTTTAGGTCCAACCGTTTGCCATAGGGTTTCGGTAATAAATGGAATGAGTGGATGGGCCATGCGCAAAATGGTTTCCAAAACGCGTAAAAGGGTACGGCGGGTTGCGCGCTGCTGCGCTGGCGTGCCCGTTTGCAGCTGTACCTTGGCAAGTTCTAAATACCAATCGCAGTACTCATCCCAAACAAACTGATAAATGGCACTGGCGATATTGTCAAAACGGTATTGCGTAAAGCCTTTCTCAACCTCAAGCTCAGTGCGCTGCAAGGTCGACACAATCCAACGATCCGCCGCAGAAAAATCAAGATGGCCATCGGGGCCGCATTGTTCGTTGCAGGGGGCAAAGCCATTATCCTCATCGGACCCAGGGCAATTCATCAAGACAAAGCGGGTTGCGTTCCAGAGTTTGTTGCAAAAATTCCGGTAACCCTCACAGCGCTTCTGATCAAAATTAATATTGCGACCCAATGAAGCCAGCGATGCAAATGTAAAGCGCAGGGCATCGGTACCAAACGCTGGAATGCCTTCTGGAAACTCTTTCCGTGTTTTTTTACTAATGCTTTCAGCCTGCTTTGGATTCATCAAGCCAGTGGTGCGCTTCGCAAGCAATTCATCCGTCGAGATGCCATCAATCAGATCGATCGGATCCAAGGTATTGCCCTTGGATTTACTCATCTTCTGGCCTTCTGCATCCCGTACGAGACCATGAACATAGACCGTATGAAATGGCACCTTGCCCGTGAAATGGCAGGTCATCATGACCATGCGCGCTACCCAAAAGAAAATAATGTCAAAGCCAGTGACCAGCACAGACGATGGCAGGAAGTGCTTGAGCTCAGGCGTTTGCTTGGGCCAGCCCAGCGAACTAAAGGGCACGAGGGCAGAGCTAAACCAGGTATCGAGTACGTCTGGATCGCGCGTGAGTGTTCCGCCATAGCCAGCGGCCAGCGCTTTTGCTTTTGCCTCGGCTTCGGATCGTGCCACGAAAATCTGCCCGTCATCGCCATACCATGCTGGAATCTGATGGCCCCACCACAATTGGCGCGAAATGCACCAATCCTGAATGTTCTCTAACCACTGGTTGTAGGTGCTGTTCCAGTTTTCAGGAACCAATTTGATGTCGCCACTTGTAACCGCATGTAATGCAGCGCCTGCAATCGATGCACCCGGTTTGTAGGCATTGTCTTGCGATGGCTTAGACACCGCTACAAACCATTGGTCCGTCAGCATGGGCTCAATGATCACTTGCGTGCGATCGCCGCGCGGCACCATCAATTTATGGGGCTGTACCTTTTCTAAAAAGCCGCCTGCCTCTAAATCAGCAACGACGCGCTTGCGGGCCTTAAAGCGATCAAGGCCTTGGTATACGTCAGGGGCATTCTCATTGATTTTGGCATCGAGCGTCAGAATATTGATGAGGGGGAGTTGATGGCGCTGGCCAACGGTATAGTCATTAAAGTCATGCGCTGGAGTTACTTTTACAACGCCGGTACCAAACGCAAGGTCAACGTAATCATCGGCGATGATGGGGATGGTGCGATCACACAGCGGTAGGCTGACCGATTGACCAATCAGATGGCGATAGCGCTCATCATTAGGGTTGACCATCACTGCAACGTCACCCAGTAAGGTTTCTGGGCGAGTCGTTGCCACTGCCAGCGAGCCTGAACCATCGCTAAGGGGGTAGCGTATATGCCACATGCTACCGTCTTCCTCTTCGCTCACCACCTCCAGATCCGAAACCGCCGTACCCAACTGAGGGTCCCAGTTCACCAGGCGCTTACCGCGGTAAATTAATCCTTGCTCATGCAGGCGAACGAAGACTTCCACAACCGAGGCCGACATTTTGTCGTCCATCGTGAAATACTCCCGGCTCCAATCAATCGATGCGCCTAAGCGCCGAATTTGCCGAGTAATGGTCGAGCCAGAACTTTCTTTCCACTCCCATACTTTTTCTAAAAAAGCATCGCGGCCTAAATCATGGCGGGATATTTTTTGCGCATCGAGCTGGCGCTCAACGACGATTTGCGTGGCAATGCCAGCATGGTCGGTTCCCGGAACCCATAAGGTATTTTTGCCAGACATGCGGGCATGACGTATCAAGCCATCCATGATGGTTTGATTAAACGCGTGACCCATGTGCAAAGTGCCTGTGACATTAGGCGGTGGCAGTTGAATGCTGAAGTCCGCTTTATGGTCGTCGAGGGTGGCGCTGGCAATGCCGCGCTTTTCCCATTCCGGACCCCAAAATGCCTCGATTGGGGCGGGTTCGTATGATTTGGCTAGCTCCACTCCAGCTGGCGATTCTGCTGTGGACTGGGCTGGGCTTGATTCAGGGGTATTCGGGAAGATTGGCATAAGAGTCAAATTATAATTGGCGCAATGCATTCAGATCTACTCGCGAACCTAAACCCAGAACAACGCGAGGCGGTGACCCTTCCTCCGGTTGCTGAAAATGGCCATGCCCAGTCCGCCCTGATCTTGGCCGGTGCTGGCAGCGGCAAGACGCGGGTACTTACCACCCGCATCGCTTGGCTCATCCAAACAGGCCAGGTTTCGCCAATTGGGGTCTTGGCGGTGACATTCACCAATAAAGCGGCTAAAGAGATGATGATGCGGCTGAGTGCGATGCTGCCGATCAACACCCGCGGGATGTGGATTGGCACTTTTCATGGCCTCTGTAACCGCCTGCTGCGAGCGCACCACCGCGATGCTGGATTACCTTCGACCTTTCAAATTTTAGATACCCAAGATCAGTTATCGGCAATCAAACGGCTCCTCAAAGGCCTCAAGGTCGATGATGAAAAGTATCCTCCCAAGCAGTTGCAGTATTTCATTGCGCATGCAAAGGAGCGCGGTATGCGGGCACGGGACTTGGAAAGCAGCGATGATTTTCAGGCGCGCATGGCGCAGCTCTACGACGCCTATGATCAGCAGTGCCAACGTGAGGGTGTCGTTGATTTTGCTGAGCTCCTGCTGCGAAGTTACGAACTCTTAAAACATAGCGAAGCCATTCGCAACCATTACCAAGAACGCTTTAGGCACATTTTGATCGATGAGTTCCAAGACACCAATGCCTTGCAGTACGCTTGGTTAAAGCTGCTATCCGGGCACGATGGCGGCCGTGCGAAAGACGCTGCCAGTGCCGTTTTTGCGGTAGGCGATGATGACCAAAGTATTTATGCGTTCCGTGGCGCAGATGTTGCTAACATGCGCCTCTATGAAAATCAATTTCAGCCGATCATGGTCAAGCTAGAGCAGAACTACCGCTCGCATGGCCATATTTTGGACTCGGCAAATCACTTAATTGCCAATAACACGGGTCGCCTCGGAAAAAATCTGCGCACCGACGCAGGTCACGGCGAGCCAGTTCGCATCTATGAGGCAGCCAGCGATGGCATGGAGGCGAGTTGGTTGATCGATGAGATTAAAGCACTCGTCAATGGGGGCCTGCGGCGCAGTGATATTGCCTTGCTCTATCGCAGTAATGCCCAGTCGCGTATTATTGAGCACGGCTTATTTTCATCGGGGATTCCATACCGCGTGTATGGCGGTCTGCGCTTTTTTGAACGCGCTGAAATTAAACATGCCCTTGCTTACTTACGCCTATTAGAGAACCCCAATGACGATACGTCATTTTCTCGGGTGGTTAATTTTCCAACCCGCGGTATTGGCGCTCGCTCGATTGAAGCATTGCAAGATGCAGCACGGCAGCAGCAATGCTCACTGTATTTAGCTGCCTCGAGCTTAGAAGGTAAGGCCGGCGCAGCCTTGGGTGGTTTTGTGCGCTTAGTGGATCACATGCGCGAGGCTACTCGTCACAACACATTGCCTGAGACAGTCGAGTTTGTAATTCAGAACAGTGGCTTGATTCAGCACTACCTGTCTGAACGTGAAGGCCAAGATCGCGTAGAAAACTTACAGGAATTAATTAATGCCGCAACCGCATTTATTGCGGAAGAGGGTTATGGCCAAGATGCCACTGCTGCCACCCTACCAGGTGAAAATGCGCCTGGCGTAGTTGAGGTATCGCCATTGGCAGCTTTTCTCTCTCACGCTTCATTGGAGGCTGGTGATAACCA
>CAWUTW010000153.1:0-2956 GCA_963925585.1 uncultured Polynucleobacter sp.
AATGTAGGCAGCCATATTGCGTAAATCAGCCTCACTGTACTGGGTTACTTGAGAAACCATCACGGCATTTTTACGGCCGAATTGTGGGTTATTCGATACCTGGTAGGAACGCAAAGCGTAATACAAGTAATCAGCGTACTGGCCAGCAATCTTGGGGTATGCCGGGGCAACGGGCTCATTCAAATTGGCGCCATGGCAGGCAGCGCAATTGTTCTTTTCAACCAGTTCTTTTCCTTTAGCAAGATTGGCAGCCTGAGCGATACCAATGCTGGAAAGTAAAAAAGAAATCAGGAGTGCAACTTTCATAAATAGGCCTCTAAATCGAAATTACTTTAAGGGATTTGCGGGAGAGGTCGAATTTTGTGCAGCGTAATACGCGCTCACATCGGCCATATCTTGAGGAGTCATGCTGCCCGCAATCGAGCGCATCGTGGGATGCTTTCGCTCCCCTGATTTATACGCCTCTAAGGAAGCGTAAATATAGGCAGCATTTTGTCCGCCAATTTTTGGCACGCGATAAACCAAAGGATAGTCGGCGCGGTATTCAGGAATGGCATGGCAGCCAGTGCATAGCCAAACTTTAGCCTGGCCAGCTGCGGCAGAGCCTTTAACGTCTTGTGCCTGTGCATTAACAGATAAAACAGAAAATCCAGCACCGATAGTAAATATCAACGCGGACAATAAACGGGTTACGGCGAGTTTTTTCATGGAAATCATCAATATATAAAAAACGGACTATTTTGCTTGCAAGAGTATAGCGGACAGCGCTCAATTACTCTTTTTTACCGCATTTAGCGGTAAGATTCTACCCTCCCCTTTATCCCTAAAAAGCACCTTTATATATGTCCACCAAACCCATCAGCGATCGCCTTAAAGACCTCGGAATTGAGCTCCCATCAACAGCAAGTCCTGCTGCTGCCTACGTCATGGCCGTAACTAGCGGCTTGACCGTCTTTGTTTCTGGGCACATCGCTAAGCAAGCGGGCAAGCCTTGGGTTGGTAAATTAGGTCTGGATATGGATACCGCTAGCGGTCAATTGGCGGCACGCGCCATTGCGATCGATTTAATGGCTACCTTGCAGTCGCATTTAGGGTCACTCGACCGCGTTAAACGCATCGTTAAAGTAATGGGCCTCGTTAATTCCACCAAAACCTATACCGAGCAACACCTGGTGATCAATGGATGCTCTGAACTGTTACTTGACGTATTTGGCGAAGCCGGTAGGCACGCGCGCAGTGCATTTGGCGTAGCGCAAATTCCACTGGGCGCCTGCGTTGAAATTGAACTCATCGCCGAGATTGAGTAGTTCTAAATAGAAAGGCCGGATCGGCTATTGCTCGATCCAGCCTTCTGTATCCCAAAGAATCAACTTAATTCGAGATCAGTTTTCCGTCCTTTAAGCGCGGGTCTAAATAATGGCCTTTGCGCGCGCGGTTGCCTGCAAATGACTTCAGGGTCTTGCTGTCTAGGCTTAATTGCGTGGGCTTTCCTGCTCGGCCTGCGCCAGAATAAGTGGCGCCATCTGGGCCAACGGCAATTGCCGATGAAAGACGCTCTTTGTCGTCAAGGCCCATCAAGATAACGCCCTTCCCTCCCGCTGGCAGACGCTTGAGCTCATCCAGCGGAAACACCAAAAGCCGAGCGCTTTCCGATAAACAGGCGACCTGCTTCATGCCAGGGCGTACCTTACTTGCGCCCAATGGCGCATCGCCAGCACTGAACTTGCCATCAACACCAATAAACGATTTACCTGCTTTATTGCGGGTGAGCATATCAGCCACATTTGCCAAGAAGCCGTTACCCGCCCGCGTTGAAATCAACACCAAATCATCCAATTGGCCTGCGTAATAGGCCGTCATTTGCGAGCCCGCTGCCAAATTAATGAAGCTAGTTAAGGGCGCCCCATCACCGCGGGCTCCCGGTAATTCGCTAACGGGAACGGTATAAACACGGCCATCACTGCCAAAGCCCTGCATCACGTCAACGGTACGGCACTCATACGTAGCGTACAACGCATCACCCGACTTAAATGAAAACTGCTGTGGGTCGTGTTCATGACCTTGGCGAACCCGAACCCAACCCTTTTGCGACACGATGACCGTGACCGGCTCATCAATCACTTTAGCTTCTGCGATTGCGCGCTTATCCTCTTGCATGAGGGTGCGGCGCTCATCGCCAAACTCTTTGGCATCAGTTTCGATTTCCTTGATGATGCATTTGCGCAAGGTGCTATCACTCTGCAACAAGCCATCCAAGTCAGCTTTTTCGGTTTGGAGTTCTTTGAGCTCTTGCTCAATCTTAATTGCCTCGAGCCGTGCCAATTGGCGCAAGCGAATTTCTAAAATATCTTCGGCTTGCCGATCGCTTAATGCAAAAGCCTTGATCAAGTCGACTTTGGGATCATCGCTATTACGAATAATCTTAATCACCTTATCAATGTTGAGCAAAATAATCTGGCGGCCTTCCAGAATATGAATGCGGGCATTGACTTTAGCAAGGCGATGCTCGGTGCGGCGCGTTACCGTTGCAACGCGGAACGAAACCCACTCGGAAATAATGTCTTTTAAATTCTTTTGACGTGGCCGGCCATCATTACCAATCATCACTAGATTGATCGGCGCATTGGATTCAAGTGAGGTGTGTGCCAGCAATAAATTGACGAAGTCATTCGCTTCTACATTCTTGCTCTTGGGCTCAAACACTAAACGAACCGCAGCGTCTTTACTAGACTCATCGCGAACACAGTCGAGCAAATTCAAAATGGCTGCCTTGGTATTGCTTTGATCGGGCGTTAGTGATTTTTTACCGAATTTGATTTTGGGGTTCGTAAGCTCTTCAATCTCCTGTAGCACCCGCTGAGTCGAGGTTGCTGGCGGTAACTCATTCACCACAATTTGCCATTGGCCGCGTGCTAACTCTTCCACTGACCAGCGTGCCCGCACTTTTAAACTGCCG
>CAWUTW010000154.1:0-11579 GCA_963925585.1 uncultured Polynucleobacter sp.
TAAATTAAATGCAACACTCGAACCTATTGCAGAATTGCAGTTCTTGGTAGAGGCCGTTTTACCCAATGATCCGCATGCCCATTACGAAGGCTCGATTGAGGATCGCATGATTTGGGTCATTAACTTAATGGAGCGGGTAGAACGCCGCCGCATTCAAAACTACGATGCCTTTATGCAGCCAGAAAAAGCGGCCGCGTAATACTGCTAGACGACTTCGGCATCCCTCTTTAGGAAAACATCCTCGGTATACGTGGCATGCGCCATGGCAGCATCAGCTGAGTGCTGGTAGCAACTAGGCGTGGTACGTTGAGCGTCTCATGCATCGACGTTACCTTTTCTCCGAGCAGACTAGACTCTAAAATAGAGCGTGCATAAAAAGGCGTATCTTCCAGGAGTTGTTTGGTACTAGCGATGGTATTGGCATCGGTGCGCATGTGGCGCTGAATGCGCCAACCGGTTTTCTTGAGGACTTGGCGTGCTGGAGCCTCAAATGGCTCAACGCTTCCATCGGGCTTAAAGCGCATTGTAATCAGTCGCTCAACCCCCGATTTTTGACGGACATCGTAAATTACCGCAGTGCTACCGTCTTTCATCGAAGCGCGCGACCAATCCCATTCGGTAAACGGTACGCTGATCGCCTCATCTCCTTCGTTTGAATCAAAGTAGGCATGTCCTTGCCAACTCAGTTTAGGGTGATGCATATTGACCTCGACTCGGGCCGATGGCGCAATGGGACCCCAGCGGTGCTTTTCTGCATCATCCAAAGGCGTCGTGAACTGAAATAGCTGTTCTGGATAGACTTTGATCGTACCGGTAACCTTTTGGCCGAATGGAATGGCACGCTCTGCAATGCTAATTGTCAAACAGTTGCCGTCCCAATGGAGCCCGCTGGGTCCAATCTGGAAGGTGTGCTGATCGCGGTGAATCCATTTGCCTCCGCGCTCCGTCATAGTCCAGCGCTTATTACCGGGGCTATAGATTGCCACATTGAGCGCGCAATAGTCATTGGCATCGGCTGGCTGTGAACGATTGGCCCACGCATAGTAGGGTGAGAAGACGCTACCAACAAAGGCAATGATGCTGATCCCATGCTGTCCGTCATCGCTTATCGCATCAACATACCACCAGAGGTAATTACCAGGATCTACCGCTTGGTTGAATTGCGGCGCGCCATCAGGGCTGCGACCGCCTGTCGACCGGACAAAGCGGCCATCGGCACTCCCGGGCCCGGATGCACGCTGCCGCCCACCAGAAAGAGATTCTCGATTTGCGTCAGCGCATTGGAGCGCTGGAATGAGCTCATCCAGCCATGGGTTGCTTGACCATACAGCGCTCCCCCGCGACCCGGAAACAGGCGATTGAATTCCGTAGGCGATGTTCGGATGCTGGAATGGCTGGACTCCTGAATCTCTAGGCCACATTGCTTGAGTAGGGTAAATGCGGTTTGCTCGCATCGGTCGATTTCCTTCTGGTTAATTTCATGATCACCAATCGCTGGTGCATTGACAAGGCAGAGCAGTCGCTCTTCATGCGCTAAGTCATCGCCGCTATCGCCTCGATCTTGCGCGCAGACATAGACGGTGGGGTGATTGGGGTAGGTCTTGTGTTGAAAAATGCTACTAAACTCGCTGGCGTAATCGCGATTAAAAAAGACGTTGTGGCGCACCAGGGGAAAGCCACTAGTTTTGACTTTCATCGACCAGGTCAATGCGGAAAGGGAACGGCTGGTTGGAATACGGTTCGAAATGGCCGATCGCAATGGCTCTCCGAGTAAGCCTTGACGCAGCGCATTGATATCGCCATTAAAGACAACATAGTCGGCCGGTATGTGCTCTCCATCAGCCAGCTCAATGGATGTAATGCGATTGTGTTGCTGGTGAATTACCTTTACCGATGCGTTCGTACGAATACGAGCCCCTTTGCTTTGCGCCAAGCGTGCGATTGCTTTTGGAATCTCCGCCATGCCGCCCCGCACGGACCAAACCCCATCCATTTCAACTTGGGCAATCAGCATTAAGGTTGCCGGCGCTAAAAACGGGGAAGAGCCACAATAGGTAGCATAGCGACCAAAAAGTTGGTGTAGGCGAGGGTCTTTAAAGTATTTTCCCAGTGAGGACCATAAGTCACTAAATGGCCCAATTGCCATCAGCGGCATCGATTGCATGATGCCCAGTGACCCCATCATGCTGGCCATTGACGGCCTGGCTGATTGAATGAAGGGCTTTTCCAGCGCGTCATATACCTTCTTGGCCATCGCGCAGAACTCTAAAAATGCCTTTGCTTCTGCCGGACTAGAAAATGCCGCAATGGCATCCGCACTTTGATGTCGATCGGCAAATAGATCCAGATGGCGATCACCCCAGGTATGCCTTGCTAAGATATCCAATGGGTCAGTTTGCACATGCGATGAGAATGAGGCGCCACAAGCATCAAACAGCTGTTCAAACACCCAGCGCATCGTAAAGACGGTTGGACCTGAGTCAACCAAGCCTTCATCACCGGGAGCGCCAACTGCTACTTGCCGAATCTTTCCGCCAACGGTCGGTTCTTTTTCAAGTAGGGTAACGTCAAAGCCCAGATGAGCAAGCTCAAGGCAGGCAGATAGACCACCAATCCCGCCTCCAACGACGACTACACGTTCGCTGCTCATAGCCTAGCCATAGCATTTGCCACGCCAAGTGCCTTCCATTGCGGATGGGGTGAAACGCGTAAACATCGACTCTGAAAAATAATGTTGACCATAAGCCGCTTTGATAGCGGCCAGATGCGCTCCTTGTTGCGCATAGGCATTGAGCGCTGTTTCGTTTTCCCAGATCGTAAAGGTGGCTTGCCGCAGGTAAGGCGCTTCACCAAGACCAGCAGTCAACAGTACGCCTTCAGATTGATTAATCGAAACCTCGGCGGGCTGCGCATTTTTCCAAAACGCATTGGCTTTGCTGGGTTTAATCGATGCCCGTGTCAAGGAGGCTATCGGCCCAGATACGGGGGTATTGGCTGTGATGTCCAATTGGGTATTTGCCCAAGAACCGCGTGTACTGAATGCATTCAGAGTTACTACAAAAAATTCGCGCGAGTGATTTAGATAAGACTGAACCAGACTGGACTGCGCTCGGAATTGCTTGGCGTGCTCTTCGCTATTGAATAGGCAAAACAAGCCTTGCTTGTGAAGGCTGGGCTTGGTACTAAAGCCGCCTTCAAATCCAGAGCCTAAGACTTTAAAAAATTGCAGCCCCGGAATATTACGCAGGGAAAAACGACCAATCACATAACGGGAAAGTCCCCACAGGAATGAACCAGGCGCAATATCGACTAAAACTAATACTGCCGTTTGATTACCCATACTGACGCAATCTAGGAGTCGTTGTCTTCGAGGGCGCTATTCTCAATAATGCCAAAACGACGCATCTTAATATAGAGACCCTGACGGGATAGGCCTAATAATTCTGCGGCAGAAGCACGATTCGACATGGTCAGCTCCAAAGCAGAAATAATGCAAAGCTTTTCGATGATGTCGGTTGTCTCCGTCACAATTCCTTTAAGGGGAACTTTACCAACGAGCTCAGTAAGATGCCGTGCATTTTTTTCAATATTGCTGGGGCTTGGGCCAGGCTGTTTAGCGCGTTTAGAGATGCTGCGGATGCTAAATGCAAAGGCACGGGGATTATGGGAGCGAACATCAACCCCCGATATTTCCGCCTCTAAAGGCGAGCCGCCGTCATAACTGGTAATAGTAGTGGCATAGTTCTTAATGACACCATGCTCACGTAATGTATTGAGAATAATTCGTAAATCAATGGTGGAGCGTCCAAGCCACTGCTCGAGTGACTTGCCAATCACGTATTCTGCTTGTGCAGAATGGGTCATTTGTGAAAATGCCTTATTAGAGGACAGAATTATGCCCTGCAAATTCGTCACCACAAACGCATCACTCGATTCTTCAACTGCTTTTAATACTAAGGCATTTTGCTCGCCATAATTAATAGCGGCAGCATTAACAGAGAATGGATTGAGACTAACGAGATAAACACTTTGCCGACCCTCACGCAGTAAGGCACTTGTAATTTCAATCTCAGTTGCTGAATTCAGTAGGTGAACTACTCGGTTTTGCTGCAAATTGCTAATCTTAAAATCCGCAAAATAGTCCTGGATCACCTCTTGATCGGCCTTAGAAAACAAGTCGCCAATAGGCTTTCCAAGCAATTTTTTGGGATCACCCAGTAAAGTACCAGATGCCTTATTGGCTTCCATAATTCGGAGCGTTTGGCTATCGATCAGCAAATAGGCCTGATCAGTAATGTTAAATAACTGCGAGTAACGGTTCTCAATGGCGTTCAGGCGCGCGAAGTCACGCTCGATTTCCTGCTGCGCCTCTACTAGTCGCTGCTGTAAGGTTGAAATATTTCGCAGGTCGCGCCCTATGGCTAAAACGGATTTTTGTTTAGGAAGGCGTACCGTGCTAAATAAAATGGGTAAGGATTTTCCATCCGGCAGGAGTTGATTAATTTGCCGCCATTTTTGAGTGCCTTCCGTCGTATTGGCGTCCATCAAGGCGTGCACTTTTGGGTGGCTGTCGATTGCAGTTGTATCCATCCATTTTTTATTCACCAGACCACTGCTGTCATCGATGCCAATTTTTTCAGCATTCACCACATCGCGAATAGTTCCGTTGGCGTCGAGAACAAAAACAACATCGGCAGAATAGGCTACTAAAGAGACGGCAGTCTTAATGTCTACTGCGTCTAGATTCTGATTAAAGTTTACGTTCAAAGCCATTTATTAATTTAATTATTTAGGGCTGAAATGGATGAGCGGACTTCAGTTGTAATGTTCAAGATTCGATTGAGCTGATGCAATGCTTCTTCGGGTGTGCTGGATTTAATGTCGGCTTTAATATGCCCAAATGACATTGCATCCGCATTATAAAGCGATCCCCCCGTAAGCACGATGATTGCAGGGTTGAGCGACTTACTACGGATCGATTGAATAAGTTTGGGTAGCCGATCCAATTGATCGTAATCAGCAATACTTACCGCAATCGCGGTAAGGGATTTACTAGTAACCGTCGTTTCAATAAAGCGCTCACTCGGTACACTCTCACTGAGCACATTCCACCCAGCCCAGGTAAAGTAATTCGATAAAATCAATGGGCCTAATGTATGGTGAGAGCCGGGTGCAGCTGTAACTAGAATGCTATGCGCAGTAGATGCGTTCGTACGCGTTTCTTGAAATAGATAATCTAAGCTATAGATTAATTTCTGCAAACGACCAGTAGCAATCGTGATCTCTGTAAAGCTAAGACTATCGCTAACCCATTGATCGCCGAGCTTACGTGCAATGCGCGGTATTAACTCCAGCACAATCGAATCAACGCCCATTCCCAAGTTCAGTAGTTCGGTGATGTATTGCTCCGTTTTTTGTGAGCCATCGCGCGTAATTAGCTCGACAAACCCATCTGCATGATCTTCGATGATTTGCCAGGTGAGGCGTGATGAATGCGGTTTTAATTCAAGCGCGCCGACTTCCAGAATGGTATTGAGTAGACGGTCTTCGATCCAATCCTGCTTGCCCGTTTGATTCACGCGGCCAATTCCTTTGACCATAGCAAGCACCTTGCCAGTGTCTATGGCGGGTACATCAACGGATGATTGCTGATTTTCTTTTTTTGCCAACATAACGGGCTCGTTTTAAGGTAGGTGTAAAAAAATTATATTAGTTATAATGTAAAGTAAATATTACATATTTGAAAGATTTATTGATAAATAAACACAGTATGTAAGGGTAAACCCTAAACTGCTAAGGGTAAATACGGTATTTTGTAAAGTAAATTAGTCGTAAAGTTTTGTTTACACATTCAATGAAATAAACAAAGCAAAAACGTGAGTAATTTGACTAAACCCCTCTACACACCAGATCAGCGCAAACGGCGCAATGAATCTGTGTGGACCTTGGTGCAAGGGATTCTTGCTCCCGTTCAATTTCTTATCTTCCTTGTCAGTTTTTGTTTGGTTATTCGCTACCTCTTTACCGGTGATGGCTACGAAATAGCGACGATATCGATCGTCATAAAAACGATTGCCTTGTATTTGATCATGATTACTGGATCGATTTGGGAGAAGGTTGTCTTTGGTAAATACTTATTTGCCGAGGGTTTCTTCTGGGAGGATGTCTTTAGCATGCTGGTTCTGGCGCTACATACTGCTTACCTCTATTTCTTATGGAATGGTGCGCTGAGCGCCAACGAATTAATTTATTTGGCATTGGCTGCATACGTTGCTTACCTTATTAATGCGGCCCAGTTTCTATGGAAGCTAAGGGTAGCGCGGTACGAAGGTGTAGCAGAAGAAACAGTGTTGGAAGAAGAGCGAAATGACCGAAATGTCAGCGGAGGAATGGCAATATGAATGCCGTTACAACTCCTAATTTAAATGGTCCGCGCGACACTAGTCGCGATATTCCAATTTTGAAAGAAAAGGGTCAGCGCGAGGTTTTTTGTGGCCTCACCGGCATTATCTGGCTGCATCGCAAGATACAAGATGCATTCTTTTTGGTTGTGGGCTCACGTACGTGTGCGCATTTAATTCAGTCCGCTGCCGGCGTCATGATCTTTGCAGAGCCACGTTTTGCTACCGCCATTATTGATGACCGTGACTTAGCAGGGATTGCCGATGCCAATGACGAGCTGGATAAGGTGGTGACTAAGTTACTTAGCCGTAGGCCCGATATAAAGTTGCTTTTTTTGGTTGGCTCGTGCCCATCCGAAGTGATTAAGTTGGATTTGGCCCGTGCCTCAGAGCGCCTGAGTAAGCAGTTTATTCAGCAATGCCGGATCTTAAGTTACTCCGGTAGCGGAATCGAAACAACCTTTACGCAGGGCGAAGATGCATGTTTAGCTGCCCTGGTGAAAGAGTTGCCAAAGACTAGTGAAGCTAGTGGCAGTTCGGTTGATACCAGTGCCAAGAATCTCGTGGTTGTGGGCTGCTTACCAGATGTTGTAGAAGATCAGTTTCGGCGTGTCTTTAATGAGCTTGGCATTGATGCGGTTTCGTTTTTTCCGCCGCGCCACAGCAGTGACACGGTGACTGTTAACGCCAATACACGCTACTTATTAGCTCAGCCTTTCCTTGCTGAAACCGGGCGTTTATTCGATGAACGCGGTGCGCAGCGCCTGGATGCGCCGTTCCCCTTTGGTGTTGAGGGCACAAGCCATTGGTTGGCAGCTGCTGCTAAAGAATGGGGCATCTCCGACGCCGATTTTGAGCGTGTAACAGCCCCTAGAAAAGCCCGTGCAGTATCGGCGTTGGCGCGTTATAAGACCATTCTCAAGCAGAAGACTATTTCGTTTTTCCCCGATTCGCAGCTGGAAATTCCCTTGGCCCGTTTCTTGCACAACGAGATGGGCATGACCTTACTCGAAGTCGGTACGCCGTATTTACACCGCCAGCATTTGGCTCAAGAGCTCGCACTCTTGCCAGAAGATGTGCGCCTTGTAGAAGGGCAAGATGTTGAAAAGCAGCTCGATCGTTGCCGTGAAGATAGTCCCGACATTGTTGTGTGTGGTTTGGGTTTAGCCAATCCCCTAGAGGCAGAAGGCATTACTACCAAATGGTCGATTGAGTTGGTCTTTAGTCCGGTTCACGGTTACGAGCAAGCAGCGGATTTGGCTGAATTGTTTGCCCGTCCATTGCAACGTCGCATGAAGTTGGCGGCCTAATATGCAACTGACACTCTGGACCTACGAAGGACCTCCACATGTGGGCGCAATGCGCATTGCCACTGCACTGAAAGACGTGCATTACGTACTGCATTCCCCTCAAGGCGATACCTACGCTGATTTGCTGTTTACGATGATTGAGCGTTCCAAAAAGCGTCCCCCCGTGACATACACTACCTTCCAGGCGCGCGACTTGGGCGGCGATACCGCAGAACTCTTTAAGAATGCAACCCGTGAGGCTTATGCACGCTTTCTGCCCAAGGCCATGCTGGTTGGCGCCTCTTGTACTGCTGAGCTGATTCAAGATGATCCTGCTGGTCTCGCAAAGGCGCTGAACTTACCCATTCCGGTCATTCCACTGGAATTACCCTCGTATCAGAAAAAAGAAAATTGGGGCGCTGCTGAAACCTTTTATCAGCTAGTACGTACGCTATCAGCACCAGCTAATAAAGCGCCAGCAGCCAGTTTTGTCGCAGAGCGGGCAGCTGCACGTGCTGCGGGTAAGGTACCGAGCTGCAATATTTTGGGCGCTACCGCACTCGGATTTCGGCACCGCGATGATGTGCAAGAGATTCAGAAGCTGTTAGGTGAGTTGGGTATTGCTGTGAGTGTGACGGCACCCCTCAATGCGAGCGTTGCTGACCTCCAGCGCCTGGGTGAAGCCGACTTTAATGTGGTCTTGTACCCAGAAATCGCTGGTGTAGCCGCATCGTGGTTAACACGGACTTTTGGTCAGCCTGCAAGCAAAGTGATTCCAATCGGTGTGAATGCCACTACGGAGTTTGTTGCTGAAGTAATTACCCTTGCAGGCCTTGATCCCAGCATGCTGGATCGCTACCAAGATAGTCGTGCGCAGTGGTATGCCAAATCAGTGGATTCAACCTACCTAACCGGTAAGCGGGTCTTTATTTTCGGTGATGCGACTCACGTCATTGCCGCCGCTCGCGTAGCAAGTCAAGAAATTGGTTTTGAGGTAGTGGGTTTAGGCACCTACAGTCGTGAGTTTGCCCGTGATGTGCGTGAGGCTGCAGCACTTTACGGCGTAGAGGCCTTAATTACTGATGATTATTTAGAAGTGGAGCAAAAAGCCACTGAATTAAGTCCCGATCTAATGTTGGGAACGCAAATGGAGCGCCACATTGCTAAACGCTTGGGTATTCCTTGTGCGGTGATCTCAGCCCCAATACATGTTCAAGATTTTCCAGCGCGCTACTCCCCACAAATGGGCTTTGAAGGTGCCAGCGTCTTGTTTGATACCTGGATTCATCCACTGATGATGGGCTTAGAGGAGCACCTCATCATGATGTTCCGGGATGATTTTGAATTCGATGCCAGTGCAGCTGCCTCCCATTTAGGACATCGTACTGTTAATCATGCTCCAGCAGCTGCGGCCAAAACAGAAGTACCAGCAGAACAAATCAGTATTACAGCCAGTGCAGTAGTTGATGCAGTTACAAGCGAAGCAGCATGGGCGCCCGACGCCATGAAAGAGCTTGGAAAAATTCCTTTCTTTGTGCGTGGAAAGGCCCGTCGCAATACAGAGCGTTTTGCTATAGAGCAGGGGCTGTCGATGATCACGATTGAAACCTTATACGATGCAAAGGCACATTATGGCCGCTAATCACACACCAATTCGGGTGGTGATTGTGACCATGGACACCCATTTGGTGAGCGCTACCGAGCGCGCTCGTTTTGCCTTGCAAAAGAAAATGCCTGGCTTGGCATTAACGATCCATGCAGCCTCGAGTTGGACAGTCGATGCAAAAGCCCTCAAAGCCTGTATCGACGACATTGCTCGGGCGGATATTGTGGTTTCCATGATGTTGTTCATGGAAGATCATTTCTTGCCAGTGATCGACGCACTCAAAGCGCGTCGACTGGAATGCGATGCGATGGTGTGCGCGATGTCTGCAGGGGAAATCGTGACACTAACCCGCATGGGCAGCTTTGATATGGGCAAGCCTGCTACTGGCTTAATGGCTTTACTCAAGCGTTTGCGTGGCAATAAAGAAAAAGCACAAACCGGTGGCGCTGCCCAAATGCGCATGCTGCGCCGTTTACCCAAGATCCTGAAATTCATACCCGGTAGTGCGCAAGACGTTCGCGCCTACTTCTTGACATTGCAATATTGGCTTGGTGGTTCAGAAGAAAACATGTACCACATGGTACGCAGCCTTATCAATCGCTATGCCCAAGGCGAGCGCGCCGTATTACGAAGCCAAGAGAAAAGCGTTGAGCCTTTAATCTACCCTGAAACCGGTATTTATCATCCGCGCCTCAAGGCCCGTATGAGTGAAGAGCTGCGTGACTTGCCTAAATTAGTTTCTGATCAAAAATCACGCGGCCGTGTTGGCCTCTTGTTGTTACGTTCATATATCTTGGCTGGCAATACCCTGCATTACGATTCGGTGATTGCTGCGATGGAAGCCCAAGGCTTACAGGTTGTGCCGATTTTTGCAGTTGGCCTTGATGCCAGACCTGCGATTGATGCCTTCTTGATGAATGGCGACGCATGTGCAGTAGATGCGGTGGTGTCCTTAACGGGGTTCTCTTTAGTCGGCGGCCCTGCTTACAATGATGCAAAAGCAGCTGAAGAAGTCTTATCCAAAATGGACGTTCCATATTTGGCAGCGCATCCGCTGGAGTTTCAGACCCTAAGCGATTGGGGTAAGTCGGATCAGGGCTTAATGCCAGTAGAGAACACCTTGATGATTGCGATTCCGGAGCTCGATGGCGCTACGAATCCAATGGTCTTCGGCGGACGTGCTGGCGCAGCAGGGGTTGCCTGTACTGGATGCCATAAAGCCTGTACTTTTGAAGTCAATACCAATGCCCATGACATGTTCACCTGCATTGAGCGTACCGCCATGCTGGCCGCGCGCGTCACCAAGCTCATTGCGATGCGTAAAACGGTTAAACATAACCGTAAAGTAGCGCTAGTTATATTTAATTTCCCGCCCAATGCTGGCCGCATTGGGACAGCAGCCCATTTAAGCGTGTTTGAATCGGTATTCAACACACTCAAGGGCTTACGTGATGAGGGGTATGCGGTCGATGTGCCTGCCTCAGTGGATGATTTACGCGAGCAAATGCTCACCGGCAATGCACAGCAGTTCAGCATGGATGCCAATGTGCACACGCAAATTGGTTTGGATGATTATGTGAAGCGCGAGCCTTGGTTGAATGAGATTGAGGCACAGTGGGGCCCAGCCCCAGGACGCATGTTAACCAACGGTAGCGCCTTATTTGTTTTGGGTAAGCAATTTGGTAATGTGCTGGTCGCGATTCAGCCTGGCTTTGGCTACGAAGGTGACCCCATGCGCCTCTTGTATGAGAAGGGCTTTGCACCAACCCATGCTTTCTCTGCTTTCTATCGCTACATTCGGGAAGACTTCAATGCCAATGCGGTATTGCATTTTGGTACCCATGGCGCACTGGAGTTTATGCCAGGTAAGCAATCCGGTATGTCGGGTTCATGCTGGCCAGATCGCTTAATTAGTGATTTACCGAATATTTATATTTATGCTTCCAACAATCCATCGGAAGGTGCAATTGCTAAACGCCGTGCCGGTGCCACCTTAGTAAGTTACTTAACGCCACCTGTTGCGCAAGCTGGCCTCTATCGCGGCTTAGTCGACCTAAAGGCGTCTTTGGATCGGTGGCGTACCTTGGCGCCCGAAGCCCAACCAGAAGATGCAACGGTAAGTATGGATAGCAATGAGCAATTGGATTTGATCGAGATGATTCAGGTTCAAGCCGCTGAACTTAATTTAGTGGATTTAGAGCCAAATTGGAAAATGGTAGATCGTCATATTGTTCTCGCTAGCCTAAATAAATTGAACGAGCAAATTCTGGAAATGGAATACGC